>JBBRGE010000226.1:0-4533 GCA_038241045.1 Hyphomicrobiales bacterium
CCGCAACCAAGGCGCCGACGAGATCCCGCGCCTGTTCGCCACCGCGCAAATCCTCATCGCCGCCAACCCGCACGATCCGCGCTATGCCACCGCCGGCACGCCCGCCCAGTTCTGGGGCGGCTGGCGCGAGCAGGAAACGACCGAAGCCGCCATCGCCCGCGTCGTCAACGCCCGGCTCGATCCGGCCGAGGCCGAAGCGATCTTCGCCGATTTTGCCTCCCACCGCCGCCGCCACGACACGCTGATGGAAGACGCCGGGCGGATGGTGACGCCGCTCGATACGCTGCTCGCCGCCATCGCAACGCCGACGCGGCTGCTCGATCTGGTGCGCAGCTATGTGCTCGTCGATGGCGGGCTGAAAAAGATCGCCCGCTATCAGCAATATTTCGGCGTTCGCCGGGCGCTTGAACGCTTGCAGCAGCGCGATGAGGCCGGCCGCCGGCGTGGCGGGGTCATTTGGCACACGCAAGGCTCGGGCAAGTCGCTGACCATGGTGATGCTCGCTGACGCCATCGTCCGCGCCGTACCGCGCGCGCGGCTGGTACTGGTCACCGATCGGGTCGATCTCGATGCGCAGTTGCGCGACACCTTCCGTGCCGCCGGCAAGACGGTCGAACAGGCACGCACCGGCCGCCATCTGATCGATCTGATCAAGGCGCGCACTGATATCGTCACCACCATCATCGACAAGTTCGACAGCGGCCTGAATGCCGATCCGCGCTTTCGTGATGACGATAATGATGTCTTCCTGCTCGTCGATGAAAGCCACCGCAGCCAGGCAGTAAAAAGCGATGATTCAATGCACGCGCGGATGCGCAAGGTGTTTCCCGGCGGCTGCTATCTGGGCTTTACCGGCACGCCGCTGCTCAAATCCGAACGATCGACCTTTGATCGCTTTGGCGGCCTGATCCACAGCTACAAGATCGACGAAGCCGTGGCCGACAAGGCGGTGGTGCCGCTGCTGTACGAAGGCCGCCACGTCGACATGAAGGCCGATGAGGCGACGCTCGACCGCTGGTTCGACCATGCCGTGAAGGGCCTGTCACCCGACCAGGTTGCGGAATTGAAGCGCCGCATGGCGCGCGGGCGCGAAGTGCGCGGGGCCGAGCCTTGGTTGCGCGAGGTCGCGCTTGATGTGTCGGAGGATTACGCGAAGAACTGGCAGCACACGCCCTACAAGGCGCAGCTGGTGGCACCGTCGAAACGGGCGGCGGTGATCCTGCACCGGCTGCTCAACGAATTCGGCCAGGTCAGCAGCGAAGTGGTCATCTCGGACGACGATGACCGTGACGGCAGCACCGACGTCAACGCCGAAACCGACGATATCGTGCTGGCGCATTTGAAACAGGTGAAAGCCAATCACGGGGCGCTGAAAACCTATGAGGAAGGCGTCATCCGCCGCTTCAAGGGACCGGGCGACCCGGAAATCATTGTGGTCGTGTCGAAGCTGCTCACCGGCTTCGATGCACCGCGTAACCGCGTGCTGTATCTCGCCAAGCATTTGCAGGAGCATAATTTGCTGCAGGCGATCGCCCGCGTGAACCGCTTGTTCGAAACCGAGGACGAAACCAAGGATGATGGCCGCATCATCGATTATGCCGGCATTCTGGGCAAGTTGGACGAAGCGCTGACCACCTATTCGGCCTTTGCCGGTTATGATGAGGGCGATGTCGCCCATGCGCTGGTTTCGATCCGCGAGAAGACCGAAGATTTGCCCGACCGGCACGCGGCCCTGCTCGATCTGTTCAAGGGCCTCACCAATGCCGCCGACCAGGAAGCCTATGAGCGGCACCTTGCCGACCCTGTGTTGCGGAACGACTTCTATGACCGGCTGAGCGCCTTTGGCAAAACACTCGCCGTCGCCTTTTCATCGGGAAGCTTCATCCGCGAAACCAGCGAGCGCCAGATCGGCAACTACAAGGCCGACCTCAAGCGCTTTGAAAATCTGCGGCGTGCGGTGGCGCATCGTTATGCCGACACGCTGTCGGCCAAGGACATCCGCGAGCATGAAGCGCGGATCAGGAAGCTGCTCGACCGGCATATCGATGCCACGGGCGTTATCGAGATCGTGCCGCCAGTGAATATTTTTGACGAGACCGCCTTCAAATCGGCGGTGGAGGAGGCGACGGGCAGTAGCGCCTCACTCGCCGATGCGATCGCCAGCGCCACCGCGCGCACGATCAACGAACGGATGGAAGAAGACCCCATCTTCTACAAACGCTTCGCCGCCTTGGTATCGCAGGCGATCGAGGAGTTCCGGGCCGGGCGGCTCGCCGAAGCCGAATATCTGACACGGGTCAGGGACATTCGGGAGCAGGTCGTGACGCAGGGTGCGACCGAGGACGTTCCCGAAGCTGTCCGTGAAGATGCCTTGGGCAGCGCAATTTGGCGCGTTGCTGGCGAGGTGCTCCAGCCCGTTGCCGGCGACCAGACCGGCGCCATCGCAGTCGAAGTCGGCAAGGCGCTAGCCGATATCGTCAGGGCCAACCGCCGCGTTGGCTGGCAGAACGACTCGGATATCGAAAACGCCATGCGCAATGCGATGGATGATTATCTGTACGACGAAATCAAGGGCCGGAAGGGACTGTTCGGTCTGGACGTTGACGTGATGGACGCGCTGATCGACCGGGCCATTGCGATTGCCAAGAGGCAGTTGGCGGAATGACGGGCACCGTGCGCTTGGGTATCGAGGAGGTGCCGTTTACGCTGGTGCGCAGCGATCGTCGCACTCTTGGCATTACGGTCAATCCCGACAGCAGCGTGACCGTGACCGCGCCCGAGGATGCACCGCTGGACGCGATCATTGATCGATTGCACCGGCGTGGCTCTTGGATTTTGCGGACCCGCCGTGACTTTGATGCGCTGCGGCCACGGACGCCGCCCCGACAATATCTGAGCGGCGAAACGCATTGGTTCCTGGGCCGGGAATACCGGCTTTTGGTTGAGCCCGACCGACCCCTGGGCGTGACCCTGACCGCGACCACTCTCATCGTTGGCGGCATCGTCCCGGCCGAGCCGGGCCGCGTGCGCAACCGGGTGCAAAACTGGTATCAGCGCGAAGGCCGCAAGGTGATGAGCGCCCGGTATCGCGAGATCCTGCGAACATTTCCATGTGCCGGCCGACAGCCAAGCTTGATTGTTCGGTCGATGGAAAAGCGATGGGGCAGCCTTACGCCGGGGGGCCGTTCGCTGATCCTCAATCGGCGCCTGGCCGAAGTTGACGTTCGATTGATCGACTATGTCGTTGTGCACGAACTCTGTCATTTGCAGCACGCAGACCACGGGCCGGAGTTTCTGAATTTGTTGGCGGAACGAATGCCGGACTGGAAAGCGCGGAAAGATCGCTTGGAACGGCAGATGCGATAATCCACTATTCTTGTCAGCGTCAGCTTGCAGCGCATTTTTCTCGACTTGCGTTTCGCGAATAGGACGCAAGTGATTGCCGTTCGGGGGTGGACTTGTGAAGATTGAAGACCTTCAAGCTGTGTCGCGAGCGCACGCTCATACTCAGGGGACGCTCGCAGCATGACGCAGCCGATCGACGACATTCTCGCCATATTGGCCGAGCGCGATATCGAAATTGGAGATGTCATCGATGAAGGCGCGCGCCCCGAGATCGGGCAGGTGCTCGAAGGCGAGACGATCTACACCACGTCGATTACCAATGTTTTAGGTCCCGAGGGCGATCAGCCGGAGATGGGCGCCGTTGATGGCGGGGACGATCGGCTCGAAGAGGTCAAAGGATTACTCGAAAACATCATCGGCTCTATCGCTTCGCACGATACTGCCAAAGGCCACCGAATTGTAGTTGAGCAGCCGCCAGAGCCGCATTGCGCTTGGTATTGCCCGATCCATTTCTATGGCCATGGTTGGGGCATCTACATCCGCGAGGAATGCCTGATACATGCTGCGCTCGACATTGCCCGGTGTGTAGATTGGCAAAAGGTGCCGGCTTATTCGAGCCGTATTGACGGCATCTTGAAGCAGCTGATGCAAAGTGCCTTCTACACCCTGTTTCTGCATGAACAGTTTCATCACAAGGTAGAAAGCCTGGGCCTACGACTGCTGATCACGACTGGCAGCGATCGCTATCGCCCGTACAAGCAAAACATTTATCGACCGGCATGGGGGACGGTTGATTGCATTGAGGAAAGCCTCGCCAATGCCGAAAGCTATCGGCGGCTGAACGAGCCGCGTTACTCCAGGCGAATTGAGGCGCCGATTATGGCCGGCTTGCGTCGCCACCTCAGGCGCTCAATTGCCGCCCAGCCGCCCGGTTACCGTGAAGGGCTGAACTTTCTTGACGAGGCGCGATACCGTGCCGGCCTGTACGAGTTACAATCGCGCGTTTTGGACGGCGTGGTGCCAGTTACGACTTTGCCTTCACATTGGGCAATCGCGCCCGACGTGATCACGTCCTTGATGGACATCTCGCAAGAAATCTATGTCGTGATGTTTATCGGCGCACGACCGTTGTTCACGCAGACATGGCTCGATCCAGGCGCGACAGCATCGAGCCGTCAGGTCACGGCC
>JBBRGE010000227.1:0-4525 GCA_038241045.1 Hyphomicrobiales bacterium
CGAACAAATCGGACGTTGGCGGCGTGCGCCTGAATCTCACAAGTGAGCGTGCCGTGCATGACGCCACATCAGAAATCATTCAACGCGCGCGTGCCATGAAGCCGAGCGCCGTGATCGACGGCGTGACCGTCCATCCGATGATCCTGCGCCCCAAGGCCCGCGAATTGATTGCGGGCCTCGCCGACGATCCCACATTCGGCCCGATTGTTGTGTTCGGGCGTGGCGGCACCGCCGTGGAAGTCATCAACGACAAGGCTCTCGCGCTGCCGCCGCTCGATCTTAATCTGGCGAGGGACTTGATTGCGCGCACACGCGTGTCGCGAATTCTCAAAAGCTATCGCGATGTGCCAGCGGCTGACGAAAACGCCGTGGCGCTGCTGCTGGTCAAGATCGCCCAGATGGCGGCGGACCTGCCCGAAATTCGCGAACTCGATATCAACCCCCTGCTCGCCGACAAGGACGGGGTGATCGCCGTCGATGCGCGAGTGTCGATTGCGCCGCTAAGCGAAACGGTTCGCGGATCGGGCCATTACCGCTTTGCGATAAGACCCTATCCGAAGGAATGGGAGCGCAACGCGGCATTGAAGGACGGTCGCGGCGTTGTGGTCCGGCCCGTGCGGCCAGAGTACGAATATCTCTATCCGGAATTCTTCACGCATGTGAGCAAGGAGGATATACGCCTGCGGTTCTTCCCCGCCATGAAGGAACTCTCACACCCTTTCATCGCGCGATTGACGCAGCTCGACTATGCGCGCGCCATGGCGTTCATCGCCATCGAAGAAAAAACCGGCAAAATGCTCGGCGTCGTGCGATTGCATACCGACGCCGATTTTGAGAGCGCCGAATATGCCGTGCTGGTGCGATCCGACCTCAAGGGATTGGGTCTCGGCTGGATGTTGATGCAGTTGATTATCGAGTATGGCCGCGCGGAAGGCGTGCGCGCCATTCGCGGCCAGGTCATGAGCGCCAACAGAACCATGCTGGAAATCTGTGCGCGGCTCGGCTTCACCATCAGCCCGGATCCGCAGAACACGGATATGTCGCTAGTCGTGCTGCCGATTGCAAAAAAATCCAAATAAGCCCAAATAATTCTAGGCGTCGGGTAAGGAGAAAATCATGTACAGACTGGTCATTTCCATGGTGATCGCCGCGATCATCATCATCGGCGTGTATTTCATCGCGCCCGACGCGATCCTGCAACGCTGATGTTTACGGGACCAGCACGGCGCGCCCGACCGTTCGGCCTTTCTGCAAATCCACCAGCGCCTCATTGGCCTTTGCGAGCGGGAACGTGGAGACCGGAATCGGCGCAATCTTTTTCTCGCGCACCAGATCGATCAACTCCTGCGTCTCTTTGATATTGCCGACATAACTGCCCTGAATTGTAATGGCCTTCATTGGAATCAGCGGAAGCGCCCACGGCGCGCCGCCGCCAAACAACCCGACCATCACGAGCTTGCCGCCCTTGGTGAGACAATCGAAACCGAGTTGAGCCGTCTGCGCGTTGCCGACGAGATCGATCGCGCCGTAAATCGGCCCTTTCGCCGCAGTCATGATCTGCGAAAGCGCATCCGGTGCCGCGCCATCCACCGCTGCAAGTGCACCGGCTTTCATCGCCGCGTCGCGCTTGCCGCCGTCGATATCGACCGCGATGGCGCCCTTGCCGCCCATCGCCTTCAAGAGCGACAGCGCCATCAGGCCGAGACCTCCTGCGCCGAAAATCACTATCGGATGTTTGAGATGCGCCTCGACCTTCTTGATCGCGCTGTAGGTGGTGACGCCCGAACAGGCGTAAGGTGCGGCCGTGACTGGATCGAGGCCCTTCAGATCGATGAGATGACGCGGATGCGGCACAGTGATGTGGTCCGAATAACCGCCATCGCAATAGACACCGAGCGAAGCCGGCTTCAGACACATGTTCTCCTCGCCGACGAGACAGACTTCGCATTTGCCACAACCGATCCATGGATAGACGAGCCGCACGTCACCGACTGCAACGCCCTTCGCGTCAGGTCCAAAAGCCAGAACTTCGCCGACGGTTTCGTGCCCCATGGTCAAAGGCAGCGACACGCCGCGGTCCTTCAGCGACAGCGGCTTGCGGCCATGACCGAGATCGTACCCGCCTTGCCAGATATGCAGATCGCTGTGGCAGACGCCCGCTGCTTTCACCTTGAGCAGCACTTGCGTTCCCGATGGTTTCGGCGTCGCAATATCGACCTCCGCGAGCGGGCCATTGAACTCGGTGACCTGAAAACTTTTCATTGCGTCTCTCCCGTCGTTTCTTGCAGGCTTTATGAACCAAGGTTTAGGCGAATGTGGACGTCGCAGCCATCATGAAATTCGCGAAGACGCCCAAGTTGTTTTAATCCCCGGCTGCGGATATGCAGCTATAGTGCACGAAACAACAAAAACAAATCGAGGAAGCAGTGCCACCCAGCGAACTCATCAAAGCAACCGCGTGCGATATCATCGATCGGCTGCGTTCCGGCAAAGTCACCCCCCACGATCTGCTCGACGCACTTGAGAAACGAATTGCCGATGTCGATGGCAAGGTCAACGCACTCCCCACCCTGTGTTTTGACCGCGCGCGCGCCCATGCCGACAGGCTGATGAAATTGCCGACGGACCAGCGTGGTTTGCTCGCCGGCATGCCGGTTCCGATCAAAGATCTCACCGATGTCGCCGGCGTTCTCACAACGCAAGGCTCGCCGATTTTCAAGGATCATGTTCCGACACGCTCGAATATCGTCGTCGAGCATCTCGAAGCGAACGGCGGTATCGTCTACGCTAAATCGAACACGCCGGAATTTGGTGCCGGCGCTCAAACGTTCAACGAGGTGTTTGGCCAGACGCTCAACCCGTGGAATCTGTCGCGCTCACCGTCGGGATCGTCGGGCGGTGCTGCCGCAGCACTCGCGAGCGGCACCGCCTGGCTGGCGCACGGCACCGATGTCGGCGGGTCGTTGCGCAACCCGGCCAGTTTCTGCGGCGTTGTCGGCATGCGCCCAAGCATCGGTCGCGTTGCGCATACGCCCAATGGCATGATCGACCGCACACTTAGCGCCGACGGGCCGATGGCGCGCAACGTGGAAGACCTCGCATTGATGCTGGACGCGATGTCCGGCGAAGACGCAAGAGACCCGCTTTCACTCCCGGCGCTTCCGACGTCTTTCCTTGCGGCAGCGCGCTCGGGAGCAAAGCCCAAGCGCGTGGCTTACTCGGCAGATTTGGGCATTTCGCCGGTCGATCCCGAGATCGTCGATATTACACGAAAGGCCGCGATGCGTTTCGCTGAAGCCGGCGTCGTCGTCGAGGAAGCACATCCGGATCTACGCGAAGCTGCCGAATGCACGCATGTGCTTCGCGCGTTCGACTATGCGATCACCAAAGGTAAGTTGCTTCGGCAACATCGCGAACTTCTGAAACCGGAAGTAATTTGGAATATCGAAGAAGGCCTCAAGCTGACGATGGACGACATCGAACGGGCTGAAGCGCAGCGTGTCGCCTTGACCAACCGCGCACTGACTTTCTTTGAGACCTACGATCTGCTGCTGTGTCCGACGACCATCGTTGCCGCATTTCCATTCGAACAGCGATATCTAGCCGAATGCGCCGGCATAAAATTCGACAATTATGTCGGCTGGCTCACCATCGTGTCCGCGATCACGCTGATATGCAGTCCTGCACTCTCCATTCCGTGCGGCTTCACTCGCGAAGGCTTGCCGGTCGGTCTGCAGATCGTGGCAGCGCCTCGTGGCGAAGGAAGAGTCCTCGCTGCCGGAAAATTGCTCGAGGATATTTTCGACCTGCGTAACCTGACGCCGATCGATCCGCGCCCGGCGGCGTAACAGCGCTTGCAATCACGCGTCTCGCATGAAAGAAAATCCGCGATCGTTCGAGAGGATAAGATGGCCGCGCCGAAGCCCCCCGCATTTGAGACACTGAGCCTTCATGCTGGCCAGCATCCCGATCCCACCACCGGATCGCGCGCCGTTCCGATTCATCAGACCACATCGTATGTTTTTCAGGACGCGGATCACGCGGCATCGCTATTCAATCTTGAGCGCGCGGGGCACATTTATACGCGCATCTCCAATCCGACCACAGCGGTGCTGGAAGAACGCCTCGCAGCGCTTGAAGGCGGCGTCGGCTCTGTCTGCACCGCCAGCGGCATGGCCGCACTGCATCTTGCAATTGCAACCTTGCTCGATGCCGGCGACCATATCGTCGCATCGGCATCGCTTTACGGCGGCACCATCAATCTTCTCACTCACACGCTGCCACGCTTCGGCATCACGACAACGTTCGTCAAGCCGCGAGATCTCGACGGCATCCGCGCCGCTATCGGCCCCAAGACAAAACTTGTGATCGGCGAGACCATCGGCAATCCCGGCCTTGAGGTGCTGGATATTCCGGCCGTCGCAGACATTGCGCATCGCGCGGGCATTCCGCTATTGATCGACAACACGTTTGCAACGCCTTACCTCTCGCGTCCCATTGAACTCGGCGCCGACATCGTGATGAA
>JBBRGE010000228.1:0-4520 GCA_038241045.1 Hyphomicrobiales bacterium
GCCGAGCCCGATGATGCCGACGAGAATGAGATAGATCGCGACAATAAAGTTCAGCAGGCGCGGCATGATGAGAATGAGGACGCCGGCAATGAGTGCGACGATTGGCTGAATGTTGGCGACGGACAGCGACATGATGGTCTCCAAGACTGTTTCGAGACTGATAAAGAAAATGATTTTGAACGGCGGACGACAGGCGATTGCGAGCCGGTCATCAGCAGACGATTATCGCACACCTTTGGTTCCCGTCTTGCATGAAAATGCCGCAATGAAACCACGCATGGCGCAGGAACGATGCTGGCCAAAGCCGATTGAATACTCTGGTTCGGCAGATCGCCGAGGCCGTTACGCAGCAATATTGCGCGACGAACTATCGCTACACGGTGGTGAACGACAGGCCGGTTTTGGTCGAGCCGCGCACGAGGCGCGTGATGCAGGTGATCGAATAAGCACATTATCGTTTGCAAGAAATCCCGCTCGGGAAACCGGGCGGGATTCTAGTTTGCGATAATCAATCCTGAATCTTGGAAAAATCCGCGACCGCGCGCGTAGCCTCGCGAATTTCGTTGAGCAGCTTCAGACGATTTTCACGCACCGCTTTGTCGTCGTCATTGACCCGTATTCCAGCTTCCTTGCTAAAGAAGGAATCGACGGCACTTCTCAACGTTGAAAGCGCTTCCATCGCTCCTTCAAAATCTTCACTTTGAATCTTGTCTTTCGATTCAACAATGGTGGATTGGATTGTCCTCCAAAGATGCGCTTCTATCGGCGTCATAAGATCATTCTTGGGAGCGCCTTCGTATTTTTTGCCGTCTTTCTTTTCCTCGATGGAAAGAATGTTCGACGCGCGCTTAATGCCAGCGAGCAGATTTTTGCCGTCGTCGGTATCGAGAAATTTGCCGAGCGCCTCGACGCGGCGGACGACCATCAAGAGATCGCCTTGGCCTTCGAGCGCAAACACGGCGTCAACGAGATCGTGCCGCGCGCCTTGATCGCGAAGTTGCGCTTTTAGGCGGTCGGCAAAAAAGACCATCAGGTCTCGCAACGTCGGAATCTCATCCGCTTGAATAGCCGCATCAAATCTTAATCGGCTTCCAATTTCGGTGGCGTGTTGAGCAAGCGCCAAAAACTGCGGAGCAAGCTTCGGATTTTCTTCAGCCCGCAGCTGTTTAAGACGTCGCTGCTCAGCGAGATTGGCATGGATACGAACAAACCTAAGTGGATGAACTAGAATAGCACTGAAAGATAATTTCAGATCATTGTCCAGTTGCAACCTAATCACACCCAGCGCCGCGCGACGCAGCGCATACGGGTCCTTGCTCCCCGTCGGCTTTTCATCGATGGCCCAGAAACCCACCAGCGTGTCGATCTTGTCGGCGAGCGCGACAGCGATCGAAACCGGATCGGTCGGCACGCGATCATTCGGACCCTGCGGCTTGTAGTGATCCTCCGACGCCGCAGCTACGCTCGCATCCGCTCCGTTCGCTAGGGCGTAGTATTTGCCCATCAGGCCTTGCAGTTCGGGGAATTCGCCGACCACTTCGGTGAGCAAATCCGCCTTGGCGAGTTTCGCCGCAGCCTCAACCTTTTTCGGATCGGCTTTCACCAAAGGTGCAAGCTCGACTGCCAGCCGCGTAATGCGCGCGATGCGTTCGGCTTGCGTCCCCAATTTCTCATGAAACACGATCTGGTCGAATTTCTTCAGCAAATCGTCCGGCGATTTGCCCTTCCAGTTTTTCAGATCGCTTTCATAAAAGAATTTCGCGTCGCTCAATCGCGCGCGAATGACCCGCTCGTTGCCCGCGACGATGGCCTTGCCGCCATCGCTCGCTTCGATGTTGGCCGTCAGAATAAACTTGTTGACGAGCTTCTTTGTTTTCGGATCGCTCACCACAAAACATTTTTGGTTATTGCGGATCGTAGCTCGGATCACCTCGCCGGGGATCGACAAAAATTCCTTGTCGAATTCCCCCATCAACACAACCGGCCATTCGACGAGTCCCGCGACTTCGTCGAGCAGTACCTGATCCTCGACCAGCTCGTAGTTCTGCGCGGATGCCAACGTCTTCGCATCCTGCAGTATGATAGCCTTGCGGCGCTGCGGATCGAGAACGACCTTCGCAGCCTCCAGCTTCGCAACGTAATCATCGAAGCGGCGCACGGTGAACGATGCAGGTTTCATGAAGCGATGGCCACGCGTCATCTGCCCGATTTCCACGCCGGGCAGTTCGAATTTCACAATTTCAGGTTCTTCGGTCTCAATACCAAACGTCGCGACGATGGAATGCAGCGGACGCACCCATGTCAGCGCAGAATGTTTGGCTGATAATTCGCCCCAGCGCATCTGTTTGGGCCACGGAAATGTCCGGACAATCAGCGGCAAAATTTCCGCGATCACTTCGATGGCAGGCTTGCCGGCCTTCTCTATCAGCGCGATGTAAAAGTCGCCCTTCGGGTCGCGCTGGATTTTTGCTTCGTCGAGCGACTTCAACCCGGCGGCTTTGAGAAAACCCTGCACAGCCGGATCGGGCGCGCCGACCTTCGGACCCTTGCGCTCCTGTTTCAAATCCGGCTGGCGCGCGGGAATTCCATGCACGGTGAGCGCCAGACGTCTCGGCGTCACAAACGCCTTCGCGCCTTCATAAACAAGCCCCTCGGCGACGAGCTTGTCCGTCACCATACGGCGCAAATCTTCCGCCGCCTTCGCCTGCATGCGCGCGGGAATTTCTTCGGAGAACAGTTCGAGCAGGAGTTCGGGCATATTATGCCGCCCTGCCCGCGTCAGTATGCATCCATGCTTCGCCGCAGGCCTTCGCTAGCTCGCGCACGCGCAGAATGTAACTCTGGCGCTCCGTGACAGAAATCACGCCGCGCGCATCGAGCAGATTGAACACATGAGAAGCCTTGATGCACTGGTCATAGGCCGGCAGCGCCATCAAATGCGCCTCGCGCTTGCCATCTTTCCATCCGGCTTCCAGATATTTTTTGCACGCGCCTTCCGCCATCTTGAACTGCTCGAACAGCATCGACGTGTCGGAGTGTTCAAAATTGTGCCGCGAGTATTCCTGCTCGGCCTGCAGAAACACATCACCGTAAGTGATTTTGTCCGCACCTTCGCGCCCGTTGAAGTTCAGATCGTAAACGCGATCAACGCCCTGCACATACATCGCGAGCCGCTCAAGGCCGTAGGTGAGTTCGCCCGCCACCGGCGCGCATTCGACGCCCGCAACTTGTTGAAAGTAGGTGAACTGCGAAACTTCCATGCCGTCGCACCAGCACTCCCAACCGAGGCCCCAAGCACCGAGCGTCGGGCTTTCCCAATCGTCCTCGACGAAGCGAATGTCATGCAGCGCAGCATCGACGCCAATCGCGGCGAGCGATTTCAAATACAGATCCTGGATATCCGGCGGCGACGGCTTGAGTATCACTTGAAACTGGTAGTAGTGCTGCAGCCGATTTGGATTCTCGCCGTAGCGCCCATCCTTCGGGCGGCGCGATGGCTGCACATAGGCCGCGTTCCAGCGCTTCGGTCCAAGCGCACGCAATGTCGTCGCCGGATGAAATGTGCCTGCGCCGACTTCCATGTCGTAAGGCTGCAAAATCACGCAGCCATGGTCCGCCCAATAACGCTGCAGCGTCAGGATCAATCCCTGAAACGAGCGCTCGGGGCGCATGTGCGGAGGCAGCGAATCCATAAGCAGACTTTAACTTTTTGCTAGGGGTGATTTGCGCGCGGACCGTATCGGCGCCGGCACCGGGAATCAAGGAGATGGCCGTCCGTTAGGGCCAATCGTGCGCATTTTAACAATCCGGAAAACGCCCGCTTTACTGCTGCATCAGGATGATGTCCGAACCTTGCCGATTGTTAGCATCTCGCCGCTATCAGGACGATCGTTGAAACGAAAAGCCCGGATCAACCGGGCGTATTTCCAGAACGGGGATTTCAAAATGGTCGCATTTCAGGTTTTCGGCGCGGTGATGGTGATGTTGTCGCTCGCAACAATGATGAGCAACGATCTTCGCCAACGCCGCTAAGGCTTAACTTCTTAAAACCTCCAGGCTTGCTCGCCGGTCTTTCGTGTGGTGCCCCACGCGGAAGCCGGCGCAATTTTTTGTGCTAGCTAGGCCTGAACGTGTCTGTGCCCGGATCACGGCGCAGCGTCCTGATCCCGTCGCGCTCGTCTAGTTTTGCGTCTCGCGCTTCTTCGAGTTCACGATTCACCCGCCGTGCTTCGCGCACGGCAAAGCGCAGCAACGCGGCGCCGCCGGCAATTCCAGCAACGATCAGGATGAGCGGCGGCATGCCTAGAGCCCGTAACGCGCCCACAGCGCGCGTGTTTCAATTGCTGAAATGATATCTTCCGGAAAGCTCGACAAGCCCAACAGCGAACCTGCGCCGGGTTTGCTGCTCATCACGCCAGACAGCAGACCGCCTGCCGGCGCGATGATCGGAGTCTGCACCTTGCCGCCGTATCGCGCACGCAGAACCGTGCGCAGATCGCCCAGTTCATCGACAAGCCCGA
>JBBRGE010000229.1:0-4519 GCA_038241045.1 Hyphomicrobiales bacterium
GATGCTGGAAGACATCGCCATCCTGACAGGCGGACAGTTGATCTCCGACGAGCTCGGCATGAAGCTCGAAAGCGTGACGGTCAAGATGCTCGGCCGTGCCAAGAAGGTCGTGATCGACAAGGAAAACACCACCATCATCAGCGGCGCGGGCAAGAAGCCCGATATCGAAGCGCGCGTAAACCAGATCAAGGCGCAGGTCGAGGAAACAACTTCCGACTACGACCGGGAAAAATTGCAGGAGCGATTGGCCAAGCTTGCCGGCGGGGTTGCGATTATCCGCGTCGGCGGCGCGACCGAAGTCGAAGTGAAAGAAAAGAAAGATCGTGTCGAGGACGCGCTCAACGCGACACGCGCAGCCGTTCAGGAAGGCATTGTGCCGGGCGGCGGCACAGCGTTGCTTCGTGCCAAGAAGGCAGTCGGCCGCATCCACAATGATAACTCCGATATTCAGGCCGGTATCAACATTGTGCTGAAGGCGCTTGAAGCACCGATCCGTCAGATCGCTGAGAACGCCGGTGTCGAAGGCTCTATCGTTGTGGGTAAGATTCTCGACAACAAGAGTGAGACTTTCGGTTTCGACGCCCAGAACGAAGAGTATGTCGATATGGTCGCCAAGGGCATCATCGATCCGGCGAAGGTGGTTCGCGCAGCGCTGCAGGATGCGGCTTCGGTGGCGGGCCTTCTCGTCACGACGGAAGCCATGGTCGCCGAACTACCAAAGGAAGCAACTCCTCCGATGCCGGGTGATGGTGGCGGAATGGGTGGCATGGGCGGAATGGGCGGCATGGGGTTCTAGGCCGCGCAAGCCCCACTGCCGAAGGCGCCTGTGGGCGGCCTTTGCGTTTCAGGCCGGGAAATCCTCAAGAATTTTCGCGACATTTGCCGCCACTTTTGGGATTGTCCCGCCGCTTGAAAAACGCCGATTGAGGGTCACAGGGCACCATATGTGCAAATCAAAAATTGGCTTCGCCGCGATGCTGCTCGGCGCGGCCCTATGTTCACCGGCATCGTCGCAATCTGCAAAAGATTCCGCTAAGGGCGCTCCTAGAGCGGGTACAGATTCAGCCGACATCCGTTATTTCGCAACTCTTGGCGATATTCTCGGCGATCTGCCCGTCGAAGCCTTCATCAAGGAGACGCGGCAAGGCGGAAAAGTCACTTCGGCTCTGATCGACGTTTGCTATTCGGTCAGTCAGATGTACGACCGCAAGGATCGATTCATCATCGACCTTAAGCCTGAGGGTGACAGGCTGGTCGGCAACGGCCAGACGCTCGAAGGAAATGTCCCCGTAACGGTGAACCTGCTTCGAAAAGTCGCCAAAAAGGCCATTGCGTTCGAAGGCAAGATTACCGTCGGCGGCAACACGTCATTGATATCGTCTCCGGACAATTCCGACATCGGTGAAAAAGAGTTCTTGGAAACACAGACCGTCGACGACGATCTTGTCGAATCCCCGAAGGACTTTACGCAAGTGTCGCCGCAATCGATAGGCGTTCGGGTGAAGCGCGAAGCCTTCATCGATCTCGTTAAAAGCTTGAAGAGCGAAAACGTTCAGATCGCCCTCGACAGTATTGCAGCCGATTGCAGTGCGTTGCGCACCGGCCGGCAGGTGCTGCGCCTGATTTTGGATCCCGCACGCGCCGCAGAGCTGACTGCAAAACTGAAAGCGGCACCGGGCGTGGTTGCGACAGGCTGGACCAGCGGCACCTACGATATGGAACGCGCCGTGCGATTTGCGGCGAGCGACTGGAGCAGCGGCGGAAAATTGGATAAGGAAAAATTCGCGGCAGCGTTGTCTTCAGCCACTGCAAAAGCTTTTTCCGCAAAGTCAGCCTCGTCGAAGTGGAACGAGACCACAGGCGAAGTCACCTTCGCCGTCAAACGCCCAAGCCAGTTGGCGCCAACACTGAGTCTTGTCGAGACGCTGGAAATCACAGCATTGATCGGACCGGAAAAACCCGGTGCCGGCGATCGGTTGGTCGTGTGGGTCGGTATTCCCTCAAGTAAAACGACAGATGAATCACCGGGCGCGCATCTGCAATTTGCCGAGAATTCCGGCGGCGAAGAAGAAAGCACTTTCAATGATGACGACAGCCTCATCAAGGCGCTTACGCTGGAGTTGAAAGGACAACGCTGGGACACGGACAAGGCATCATGGAAATAGCGTGTTGTCTTGTTGTTGCTCGTCATCCCGGAGTTGGATGACGAATGGCGAAGTTTGACGTTGCTATCATCGGAGGAGGCCTTGGCGGCTTGACGACCGGCGCGATCCTGGCGCGCGCGGGCCGTAAGGTCATCGTGATCGAGCGTAGCAACTCCATCGGCGGCGCAGCATCCAGCTACAAGGTCGGAGACCTGTTCGTCGAAGGTTCGCTGCACGAGACCAGCGACCCGCACGATCCGCGCGATCCCAAGCACGACCCGTTAACACGCGCCGGCGTGATCGACGCGGTGAAATGGATTCCGGCCGACGCATTTTATCAGGTTCGCGGTGGCCCGTTGGCTGCACCCCTTCTGTTGCCCGACAATTTTGACGCGGCTCGACGGGTTTTAACCGAACGGTTTCCGGATGCGCGACAGAACATCCACGGGCTGTTAGGCGAGATGGAGCAGATCGCGTCTTCCCTGGCAACGCTGTCGCGCGGCGCGAAAGCATCTCGCAATCCCGCACAAGCATTTCGCGCTTTGGCGAAGCTATTGCCGACGCTGCGCGACTGGAATTTAACGTTGTCGCAGAAACTCGAACGCGCTTTCGGAAATAACGAGGCACTCAAATCTGCGCTGGCTGCCAATCTTTCTTACTACCATGACGATCCATCGACGACGTGGTGGATGTTCTTCGCCATGGCGCAGGGGAGTTACCTGCTGAGCGGCGGACGATACATCCAGCGCGGTTCGCAACGGCTTTCAAGCGCCTTGGCGCGCATCATCAAGAAATCGGAAGGATGCGATGTCGTTGTGCGGCGTGTCGCAAGCAAAATCACCCTTGACGCTCAAGGTCGTGTTTGCGGATTGATCCATACCGCAAAAGATGGCGGCGATCCGCAGGCAATTGAAGCAGCGCGAGTCATCGGCAATGCTGCGCCTGACATCCTCGCCTCTCTCTTGCCGGCCTCGGTAGCCGCCGAACTACGCGATTCCTATTCCGATCGCGCGCCGTCAATATCGCTGTTCGCGCTGACGCTCGGTCTATCGCAGATACCCAGCGCATTCGGTCTGGAGGCATATTCAACACAATTGCTGCCCGACTGGATGGCAACCCTCGGCGACTACGCGCAAGGCACATCGTTGATGTCGGAGGAGCCAGGCGATCGCATGCCACCGCTGGCGATCGTGGATTATGCCGCCATCGATTCAGCCATACCTGCGCCGCCTTATGTGCTTTCGATCGTCGGCCCGGACCGCCTGTCGAACTGGGACGACACCGATCAAGATGAGTACCGCGCCAAGCGCGCGCGATGGCAGGACGCCATCGTGAATTATCTCGACCGACATTATCCCGGACTGGCAGGGGCCGTGATTGCCTCGTCGTTCAATACGGCACTGTCGGTCAGGCAATATCTCGGCGCACCGGAGGGCGCGGTCTACGGCTTCGCGCCGACACCACCGCGCTCAATTTTAAAAGTACCAAAGCGTTCGCCCGCAACATGCGTGCCGGGACTTTACCTCGCATCGGCCTACACAGCCTTCGGCGGGTACACCGGCGTTATTCAATCGGCCGGAGCGTGTGCCGATATGATTCTTGGAGAAGGATAAGATCCTTCAGTTGGTATTGATGCGAAAGCGCAAAGTTTTCGCACCAACGAACGACACGAAATCGCCTTGGCGTTTCCATGTTGCCGCCTCCCCCAAAGTCATGACCAGCGCATCGTCCGCCTGCGCGCGTGCTGGTGTACAGTCGCGATCCGTCATCGCTCCCGGAACGAAAATAACCGTGTCGTTGGCAACTGAGAATTGACCCTTGCCCGACTTGCACCACAGATCGAGAACGGCTTCGCCGCGATCGCCGATTTCAAGCGTCGGAATTTTCTTCGATCCCGGTTGAGGCGCTGCATCCAGTGTCATCTCCGCCCCGAACGGAAATTCGCTCGCGGGTTGCGCCGTCGCGGCACTGAAGGCCAACGTTGACAGTCCGCAAGCAAGCGTCATGGTTCGCAAAAATGTCATTGCCGTTTGTCCTGGAGTTTCCGTTGCGCGCGGTTCTAAATGGAAAATATGGCGAACGCCAGCACGCCGCCTGCGACAAATCCGGGCCTCCTACGCAAGTCCCCGCAGCCTGTGCTGCGGGGATTCGTTGCGTCGATGCGAGCCTTATTTGAGAACCATCGCAGTGAACGGATAGACGTAAGCCTGCAGGGTCACCAACACACCCACGAGACAGGCCAGCACGATCGAGTGCCAGAACACGTAGCGCAGGATCGAACCCTCGTGGCCGTACCAATTGGTTGCCGTTGAGGCGACGACGATCGACTGGGCGTCGATCATCTTGCCCATCACGCCACCCGATGAATTTGCTGC
>JBBRGE010000230.1:0-4485 GCA_038241045.1 Hyphomicrobiales bacterium
AGGGGATGCGCGGCTCAAGGTCGTGAAGAACATCGTGCGCTGTGCGGCGATCAACGTCGATCCTGTCACCGCCGAGCGCGATATGAATTTACCGAAAACGATGGTCCGGCATTTCGGGCATGACGATTGCGGCGTCTATGCCGAAGTAATCTCCGGCGGCACCATAGCCGCCGGAGATGCAATCGAAGTTGTCGGTTGAAAAATCTTAACTCGACGGCATGACGTAGGCGTAGATTCTTCCGCGCGAGATCGCCGCTTCCCGAACGCGATTGCCGTTATTTCCCGAGATCACAATCGGATTGCCGCTTGCATCGACCCCGCTAACGATGCCGACATGTCCGCCGCGACGGCCGCTTGACATCACTGCAATCGCGCCGACTTGCGGACCGGAGATGCGTTGTCCGTAACCTGCGAACGAGCGCGCCATGTCCGAGCCGGTGCCATGATGGCCGGAACGCTCCAGCACCATGTTCATGAAGCGCGCGCACCACAAACGTCCGCGCCCGGTCGGATTGCCACCAATATAGCGCCGCGCTTCATCGACCACGTTCGATGAGCCGAAGCTCTGCGCAGTTTGAAACGTTGCGTTGTCCGGTTGCCGCGCGCGTACCGCGACCCGACCACGGCGTGCAAGACGAACGCGAACCCCGTGGTGCGCGTGATGCGCGGCGTGATGGCGTGTCGCTCCTTGATGTGGCCGCGCGGATGCGGGATTGGCCGACACGGCGATTGCAATGGCGCTGAGCGTCAGAACAGCGGCGCAAAGCGCCAGGCGAAGTGATGCTGATCGAATCATTCATTAAGTCCTCGTTGAACCCCCATTCCCCGAAGTCCCGAATCCGGAACGACATTCATGGACGTAGAACGAATTTCGATGTGGCCAGAGCGTGACTCGATGAGGCGCGCAGCTAGTCATTTCGCGTTCATAGCGAGATCATTTCATGGCGAGAATGATGCAAGCGTGCCGCATTGCAGCCGCGAGTATTAAATGAAATTCAATCGCGCCGGCTGAGCAAAAACACGCCTTGTTCGCCGAACATATTCCAGAACCACCACGGTGCGTTGAGCCGCAGCGGACGGCCGTAAAGATCGAGCGCGACGGCGCGCTCCATCTTGACGTTAATCTCGTCGCAGAGTTGGACGAAATCCTTGATGGTGCAGAAATGAATGTTCGGCGTGTCGTACCAGGGCGCCGGTAGATTGTCGGTGCGCGGCATCTGGCCTCTGACGAGGAGTTGCAGGCGCATCTTCCAGTGTCCGAAATTCGGAAACGACACGATGGCGCGTTGTCCGATACGCAAGAGGTTTTCCAGCACCACGCGCGGCTGCCGCGTCGCCTGCAAAGTCTGCGACAAAATCACGTAGTCGAAGGCGTCATCGGGATAATTCACCAAATCGGTGTCGGCGTCGCCCTGCACCACCGCTAATCCCTTGCCGACACAATGGTTGACGCCCTCGCGTGACAATTCGATGCCGCGTCCATCGACGCCGCGCGTCTCCAGGAGGCGCAACAACTCGCCCTCGCCGCATCCAACGTCCAGCACTTTCGAGCCGGGCTCCACCATGTCGGCAACAAGCAAATGGTCGCTGCGATAACCGCTATCGTTGACGGGCAGAATCGCCGTGATCCTGAACGCCTGATCGTGGATTGTCATATCACCGGCTCGCTGTCAGACCATGCGCGGACGCCGCCGACTCCAGAAACGCGCGCGAAATATCGATAAATTCCGGCACGTCCAGCAGGAATGCATCGTGGCCCCTGTCGGTCTCGATTTCCGCGAACGACACCCGCGCGCCGCTGGCATTGAGCGCGTGCACGACGGCGCGCGATTCGGAGGACGGAAACAGCCAATCGCTGGTGAACGACACGATGCAGAAGCGCGTGCGCGTGCCGCGATAGGCTTCGGCCAGCACGCCACTGTGATCGGCGGCGACGTCGAAATAGTCCATCGCACGCGTCAGATAAAGATAGCTGTTGGCGTCGAAGCGATCAACAAATGACGATCCCTGATGCCGCAGATAACTTTCGACTTCGAAATCCGCATCGAACGAGAATGTCGGCACTTCTCGATCCTGCAAGCGGCGTCCAAATTTCCGGTGCAGCGCGGCGTCGGACAAATAAGTAATGTGCGCAGCCATGCGCGCGACGCCGAGCCCGCGTTGCGGGCGTGTGCCTTCTTCGAAATAGCGCCCGCCGCGCCAATCCGGATCGGCCATCACGGCCTGACGGCCCAATTCGTGAAACGCGATGTTCTGCGCCGAATGTCGTGTGCTGCATGCAACCGCAAGCGCGGAGAACACACGCTGCGGATAGGCAGCGGCCCATTGCAGCGCCTGCATGCCGCCCATTGAGCCGCCCACAACGGCGAATAACTTCTCGATGCCGAGACGATCGAGCAGCATCGCCTGCGCACGCACCATGTCGGGAATGGTGATGACCGGAAAATCCAGTCCCCACAATTTTCCCGTGGCGAGATTCGTCGAAGATGGCCCGGTGCTTCCCATGCAGCCGCCGACGACATTGGCGCAAATGACGAAGTACCTGTCGGTGTCCACTGGCTTGCTGGGTCCGACCAGTGTGTCCCACCAGCCGGGTTTGCCGGTGACGGGATGAACGTTGGCGACATGCTGATCGCCCGTCAGCGCGTGACAAATCAAAATCGCATTCGAGCGGTCGGCGTTGAGCTGGCCATACGCCTGATAAGCAATTTGGAACGGGGAGAGATCGATGCCGCAATCCAGATGCAGCGGCTTGTCCGCGCCGAACGCAGCCAGCAGCGAGGACGGATGATCCGCCTCGTGCGCGCGCTCGCCGGTCTGCACCTTGCGGCTGTCTGGTTGCGTCGATGACATCGCGATACTGGCCCTCCGCCGATCTTCAGACCGGCACCGGAACTCAGGCCATAAAAAACCGGCCTGAACGATAGGTTCGGCCGGGATCACTTGTGTCCCCGGCCTGTTTAGCGAGTTGTTTTACGTGGCTGCAAGCCGGCCGGCTCAAATGACCACGGAAGTGCTAAAATACTAATCCCGCGAGGGATTTTCGTCAAGGCGCGCCATCGGATAGCCCAAGATTGCGGCCGTGTTGGTTACCAAAACAATCAATGTTTTCTTTGCTTTCAAGGGGCTTGGCTCCTATCAATGCGGCCAGCCCAACCCCATTCAAATTAACCCTGATGCAGCATTGAGGCTGCCGATATCAAGTTGCGACACGATGACGAAAATGCCTCCGCCCTCGCTTCAAGACTTGCGCCGCGAAATCGATGACATCGACGAGCAGGTGCATGGCCTGTTGATGAAGCGAAGCGACATCATCAGCCGGCTGATCTCGGTCAAGAAGACCCAGGAAGTCGGCTCGGCATTCCGGCCCGCGCGTGAAGCCGAGATGATGCGCCGCCTCGTCCAGCGCCATCGCGGCATGCTCCCGCTCGACACTGTCGAGAGCATCTGGCGCGTGATCATCTCGACGTTTACGTATGTTCAAGCACCGTTCTCGGTTCATGCGGATCTATCGACCGGCGAATCCGCAATGCGAGATTCCGCGCGGTTTCATTTCGGCTTCACCGTTCCGTTCCTCGCCCATTTCAGCGCGCCGGCGGCGGTCGATGCCGTCGCAAAATCCAAAGGCGATCTCGCGCTGGTGTCAGCATCGAGCAGCCGCACGCCATGGTGGGCCGCGCTCGAACCTTCGGATGCACCGAAGATCATCGCACGGCTTCCTTTCGTGGAGCGTGCCGATCACCCTGCGGCTATTCCGGTGTTCGTCGTCTCGCGTGTCGCGGCGGACGCGATGGTCACTGAAGTCGAGATGTGGAGCGTGCGCGTCTCGGGGTGGAGCGCCGAGGTCGCACGCGCGCTGTCGCCGCTGTCCGAAATTATCGCTGTGCCCGACACGGCATCCGATGGCGCGGCATTGTTGGTATCCGTTCCGGGCAAGACAGGACTTGAGAAAATCACGTCGGCTCTCGTCTCGGCAGGTGCCTCGGTGCGCTCAACCGCCCTCGTCGGCAGCCACGCAACGCGCTATACGGTGACACCGAACCACGGTTCGAAGATTTAAGATTTCTGGAGTCTCATATGTCCCGGCCCGTGCCGAAACCCGGCATTCTCGATATTGCGCCCTACACGCCCGGCAAGAGCGGCGCGGGCGTGAGAGGTCGCGTGTTCAAACTGTCCGCCAACGAAACGCCGCTCGGGCCGTCGCCGAAAGCCATCGAAGCCTACAAAGCCGCAGCCGACACCTTGGAAGATTATCCCGAAGGCACGTCGCGCGTTCTCCGCGAAGCTATCGGACGCTCATTCGGACTCGATCCGGATCGCATCGTCTGTGGCGCGGGATCGGACGAAATTCTGAATTTTCTGGCCCACACCTATCTCGGCGTCGGCGACGAGGCTATTCACACCACGCACGGCTTTCTGGTCTATCCGATCGCTACCATGGCGAACGGCGCGATCAACGTCATCGCGCAGGAGACAAATTTCACC
>JBBRGE010000231.1:0-4484 GCA_038241045.1 Hyphomicrobiales bacterium
GAAAATCTGGAACACCGAAAAAAACGAGTCACCGCTGAAGACGATCACGCGCGCGCAGGCCGAGAAACTCGCAGCATCCATCGCCGATCAGAAACACGTCGTCGTCGATTGGGGCATGCGGTACGGAAATCCGTCGATCAAGTCGCGGATCGATGCGCTGATGGCGCAAGGGTGCGACCGCATCCTCGTGGTGCCACTGTATCCGCAATACTCGGCATCGACATCGGCAACAGTTGTGGACAAGGTCGCGCTGGCGCTGAAAGACATGCGTGCGCAACCGACCGTGCGTTTTACGCCGCCTTACTATGATCAGCCGAGCTACATCGACGCGCTGGCGATTTCGATCGATCAACACCTCGCGACGCTGTCGTTCAAGCCGGAAACGATTCTGGCGTCGTTTCACGGCATGCCGCAAACCTACATCGACAAGGGCGACCCGTATCAGGCGCAGTGCATTGCGACGATCGAGGCGCTGCGCAAACGTATGGGTCGCGATGAAAAAAGTCTGATGCTGACGTTTCAGTCGCGGTTCGGCTATCAGAAATGGCTTCAGCCCTACACCGACAAGACCATTGCTCAACTCGCCAAGGACGGCGTCAGGAAAATTACCGTCGTGACGCCGGGATTTTCGGCGGATTGCCTTGAGACGCTGGAGGAAATCGCGCAAGAAAATGCCGAGATTTTCCACGAGAATGGTGGCGAAGAATTTTCCGCGGTGCCGTGCCTGAACGACAGCGATGCCGGAATGGATGTGATCCGTCAGCTTGTGTTGCGCGAGCTTCAAGGCTGGATTTGAAGCAAGATTCAAGCTTCTTCCCGAACCATTTCTCTCGCCGGGCGACGAATCAATGATGCAACGCTGACGGCCAATGTCATGCGGTTGTGCTAGACAGGCGGCAAGCGGTCGCAGGTTTCGATCAAGATAATCCGCAGGGAGTAGTCCATGTCCGGTTTCGATATTTTCACAATTGCCATCGTGTTGCTCGCAATCTTCACGGTGATTGCCGGCGTAAAGACAGTATCGCAGGGTTATGACTGGACCATCGAACGGTTCGGCAAATACACCCGCACGCTGGAGCCGGGCCTCAACATCATCATTCCCTATTTCGATCGCGTCGGCCGCAAGGTCAATATGATGGAACAGGTGATCGACATTCCGGAGCAGGAAGTCATCACCCGTGACAACGCGACCGTGTCGGTGGATGGCGTTGCGTTCTATCAGGTGTTCGACGCGGCCAAAGCGAGCTACGAAGTCTCGAATCTCAATCAGGCCATCGTGACGCTGACCATGACCAACATTCGCTCGGTCATGGGCGCCATGGATCTGGATCAGGTTCTGTCGCATCGTGACGAGATCAATGAGCGCCTGCTGCGTGTCGTCGATGCCGCCGTCTCGCCTTGGGGACTGAAAGTCAACCGCATCGAGATCAAGGACATCGTGCCGCCGGCCGATCTTGTCGAAGCGATGGGACGTCAGATGAAGGCCGAGCGCGTCAAGCGCGCGGATATTTTGCAGGCCGAAGGCCAGCGCCAGTCTGAAATTCTCCGCGCGGAAGGTGCGAAGCAAAGTCAGATTCTGCAGGCTGAAGGCCGCAAGGAAGCCGCGTTCCGTGACGCCGAGGCGCGCGAGCGTTCCGCTGAAGCTGAAGCGAAAGCAACGCTGATGGTCAGCGAGGCGATTTCAAAGGGTGATGTCGCCGCGCTGAATTACTTTATCGCCGACAAATACATCAAGGCGTTCGGCCAGATTGCGGACTCGCCCAATCAGAAAATCATCATGCTGCCAATCGAGGCGATGAACGTTCTTGGCTCGCTCGCCGGTATCGGCGAGATCGCCAAGGCGACGTTCGGTGAAAGTGCGGCGTCCGCTGCCGCAGCTACGCGACGTCCGACGACGGTGCCGAATACCAATCCGCCGAAGACCTGAGGCAAACATGGTTGAAATCCTCTCCAAGCTCGGATCGTGGAACTGGCTCATCATCGGCGTCGTGCTGATGGGAATCGAAACCTTCGCGCCCGGCGTTTTCATGCTGTGGCTCGGCATCGCGGCGCTGATTGTCGGACTGCTGTCGTTCACGATCAACTGGTCGTGGCAGACTCAGATCATCGTGTTTGCAATCCTGTCGATTGCGATGGTGCCGCTGTGGCGTCACTTTGCGAAACGCAACGAGAAGCCAACCGACAAGCCGTTCCTCAACAAGCGCGCTCAGGGATTGATCGGTCGCGTGTTTACTCTGGAGAAGCCGATCGTCGATGGCGTCGGCACAGTGAAAATCGACGACACGGTTTGGCGCGTGTCGGGTTCAGATGCGCCGGCAGGGAGCCGCGTGAAGATCGTCCATGCGGACGGTGCGAGCCTGCAGGTCGGACCGGCGTAAAGATTACGCCACGCCGGCGCGCAAAATGTCGTGCAGATGCACGATGCCGACTGGCTTCTTGCCGTCGGTCACGATAAGCGCGGTGATCTTCGACGAGTTGAGAATCTCCAGCGCTTCGCTTGCAAGCAGATCGGGGCTGATGGTCTTCGGATTCTTCGTCATCACGTCGTCGACAGTTGCCGTCATTAAATCCGGCCGCATATGACGCCGCAGATCGCCGTCGGTGACGATGCCTGCGATTTCGCCGCGTGAATCTGTAATTCCAACGCAGCCGAATCCCTTCGACGTCATCTCGACCAATGCGTCTGACATTTTGGTGCCGAGCGGCTTGAGCGGAACTTCGCTTTGCGCATGCATCAGGTCGCGAACGAATTTCAGCATCGCACCGAGTTTGCCGGACGGATGCAGCGTACCGAAATCGATCGCCGTGAACCCGCGGCTCTCCAGCAGTGCCACCATCAGCGCATCGCCGAGTGCAAGCTGCATCAGTGACGAGGTCGTCGGCGCGAGATTGTGCGGGCAGGCTTCGCGCGCCTTCGGCAGCGTCAGCGAAATATCGGCGGCAGCGCCGAGCGTCGAGTCCGCTTCGGATGTGATCGCGATCAATCCGATGCGAAAGCGCCGAGAATAATTAATGAGGTTTTTGAGTTCGGCGGTTTCGCCTGACCACGACAGCGCCATGATGACATCGTCGGTCGTAATCATCCCCATGTCGCCGTGACTCGCTTCCGCCGCATGCACGAAGAATGCGGGGGTTCCGGTGGAGGCGAATGAGGCCGCCATTTTTTTGCCGATATGGCCCGACTTGCCGAGACCCGTGACGATCAGGCGTCCCTTGGCTTCGCGGATGAGATCGACCGCCGCAGTAAAGGCCACGCCGAGGTCTGCCTGAAGCGCATTCGCCAGCGCGGTGATGCCGCCGGCTTCGGCGTCGAGCGTGCGCAGCGCGGATTCAATCGCCGGAGAGGTCGCGGAAGCTGTCGCGGTTCGCGGTTTTGTGTTGGCCATCGGTGATTCCAGCGGCGGCGGAATGGCACGCACAATGCGCATTCGGCCTTCTTTGTTGGACCCGATCCTTACCACGTCCGGCGCCATGAGGCGACGCGGACCAGCGCTCGCAACGTCTCATTAACCATAATTGTTTTAACTCTGTTAACGGCGCCCTCGCGCGCCGCGCGATGATGTTGTTAGTCGCAAGCTCATGAATTTGTTGCGTTTTCGGCGCGGCCTCAAATGTTCTGAGGACCGGGAGGTATTTGAGAAGTGCCCATTCGGCGGCCAGCCGTCAGGTTGCGGGGTTATCGCCCGCGCGTGCAGGAATTGCGCGCGCTTTCGGCGTGCCTTGTGCTGGCCGCGTTCGGCACCGCTCCAGCCTACGCGCAAACGCTGACCGGCAGCATGATGAACCCGGTGCGGGATGGATTTGCGCCGCAGGATCAATCGCCGCTGCGCAAGACAACAGACAACGCGGCCTCCGAAAATACTGGTCCCGATAACAACATTAACGACAAGGCCAAGGACGGCAAGGCTCCGTCGCGCATCTTCAATATCCCGACTTACGGAATCCCCGCGGCATCCGGCGCGTCGAGCAGCGGTTTCGATTCGCTCAACCGGACAAGAAAAAAGACGAAGCTGTTTCCGGGGACGCCAAAGCCGAAAGTTATCGGCCCGGGCAATCCACCCAGCACATTGGCTGCCGCATCAAAATCGTCGAAAGTTGCAGCGCGTATTTCGGCTTCGGTTGCGGGAATTGCCGCTGGACAGCCGACGCGCCGCGCTTTGAAGCCGGATGACGATCCGTTCGGCAATGTCGGGTTTCACACCGGCACGTTTCTCACCAAGGCGGCGGTCGAAGTTTCAGGCGGCTATAATTCAAATCCGGGACGCATCGCACCGCCGCGTGGCTCTTCGTTCTATACGATTGCACCGGAGTTGTTGTCCACGTCGGAGTGGTCGCGGCACTCGCTCATCGTCGATCTGCGCGGATCGTTCACCGGCTATAATGCGACGTTTCCTCCGACGGCGTCATTTGTTTCGCCCGTGCCGACCAATATCGATACGCCGAGCTTCATTGGCAAGATTGACGGGCGGCTCGATGTCAGCCGC
>JBBRGE010000232.1:0-4479 GCA_038241045.1 Hyphomicrobiales bacterium
TACCGCACGCAACGACAAGTGCCGTTGTCTGCAGCGGCTCCAATCCGTGCAGCCAGATTGAAGACGCGACGAGCGCAAAAGCAAATCCAGCACCGCCGGCCGCCAGCGCGCCAAGGAAAGCTCCAGCCCAAACTATAAAGACAGTCTGCATGGAGAGAGCGCCCATCAACCCATCCCATTCAGCAGAAAGACCAATCCGACGGCCGTCGAACCTGCGATGCAACTCGAAACCACAATCGAAGTCCGCTCACGCACCGCCAGCCACTCGATCGCAAGCACGCGAATTCCAAGTGCCATGTGAACAGCAAGCGCCGTTACAAGACCCCACTCGGCGAAACGGACAAACCATGAATGCGTCAGAACGAGAAAACTCTCCAAAGCCGGTGCCCCGCTCAGCGCTGTGCCAAGCGCAATAAAATGCATGGGCAAGAAAACCGCCAAGGCAACGCCTGACAGGCGATGCAGAATGGCTGCGAGAAATCCCGCTTTGAGGTGCGATCTGCGGATCATGCGAGATACACCGCAAGCGCGGCCCGTGCACCGAGGAACAGCAGGATGCCCGAAAACGCAATCATCGCGAAGTCGAGTGAGCGGTCGCGCCAGCCGGTCCACTCTCGCAGCACAGTGCGCAGACCGATCGGCGCATGAATCGATGCAGCGACCACGAAGGTCAAATAGAAAGCCAACAGCAGCCGGTTGCCATGGGTGCGGCCTAAAATATCTCCCGCCGTCAAATGATTGCGAACGGCCCAGATGATGGTTGTGAGATGGACCGCGACCGTGAATGCGAGGATGACGGCGGTCGCACGCTGGGCAAGGTATAAAGCGGGCGTCATCGCTTGCGATTCCAGGCTTGCGCGGCGGTGGCGCGCTTGAGACCCGCGATTGCGAACGTCGGCGAAAGTTGCTTCGGACAAAATTCGGTGCAGCTCATATGGCTGTGGCACGAGTGGCAACCTGCGTCGCCCGACACCGCAACCATTCGTTCGTCCTGACCGCGGTCGCGGACATCGTTCACGAGCGTCCAGGCGCGATTGAGCGCAGCGGGGCCGAGGTAGTCGCCGTTCCATGACACCACATCGCAAGCCGAATAGCATATTCCGCAATTGATGCATTCGATGCCTTCATCGGCGGCCTGGCGTTCGCTCGAGCTTGGCTCTACGACGGCAAATTCCGCTGGCGGATTCTCACCTGGTTCGAAATAGCCGTGCGCATTTTTCCACTTATCGAAAAAAGGCTCCATATCGACGGCAAGATCTTTCACGATCGGCAAATTCCGCAATGGCTCCAGCGTCAGTTGCCCGCCGTTGAGTTCATCGACGCGCGTCCGACACGTCCAGCGCGGGCGGCCGTTGACGATCATGGCGCAAGACCCGCACATTCCAACGCGGCAGGCAAACCTGTAGGATAAAGTTGCGTCCCGCGTGCGCTGGATTTCCGTCACCACGTCCAGCACCGTTTGGTTCTCGCGCGAGGGAATCTCAAAATCCTGAAATGCACCGACGCTGTCGCCGCGCCAGATCTTCACTTTAAGATCGTTGGCAGATGACGACTGAAGCTCACCGCGCGCGGCACTATTCATGAGACATACCGGTAAGAGATCGGGCCCAACTCAAGTTAGGCCCGATCTAAATTGCTTCAGCTTCCATTCGCTCCGTGGATACCGCTGAAGTAGACGTCTTTCCAATCCGTCGACTTGGCGCTCACAAGGCCCGCGCGATTCATATAATCGAGATAAACCAGAACCTTCTTGGGCGTGGTGGTCCATTCATTCTTGGGATCGCGAATGATCTTCTCCGCATCCGCAATCGATATCTTGGAATTTTCGGCTTTGACCCATATCCCGGCGGCCGCTTTCGGATCCGCCTTAATGAGAGTCACACTTTCCTCAAGGGCATCGATGAATGCTTTCACCAGCTTCGGATTTGAGCTGACGAATTTGTCGGTCGCCCACACGGAATTGAAGGTATGCGGCCCGCCGAGAACGTCATAGCTGTCGAGCACCTTGCGCGCACGCGGGTCGGCCAGCTCGATGTCTTGAAATGGCGCCGATCCAAAATGCGCGTTGATCTCGGACTGACCGCCGAGCATGTTGGCAAGCGCATCCGGATGACTCATTGAGATCGTAAATGAATCGAGCTTGCCTTGCTGGCCAGCGCCGAAAAGCTTTTCTGCCGCCATCTGAAGTGTGATGGCCTGAATCGAGGTCTTGACGCCAGGAAGTGCAATCTTGTCTTTCTCGGTGAAGTCCTTGATCGTCTTCACATTCGGATTTGTTGTCACGAGATAAAGCGGCATCGCATTGAGAGCTGCTACTCCCTTGACCTTCAAATTGGTCTGCGTCTTGCCCCAGATCGTCAACATCGGTCCGACGCCCCCTGATGCGAGATCGAGATTGCCCGACAGCAGAGCGTCGTTCATCCCTGAGCCCGCCGAAAAGCGGAGCCATTCCACCGTCAGATCAATGCCTGCTTTCTTTGCCTGTTTCTCGAAAAGCTTCTGATCTTCCATCATCGTCAGTGGCAAATAGGAGATGCCGAACTGCTTCGCAATCCGAACGGTCGATGCTTCGGCGTGCGCTGCGCCGATAAAGCTTGCCAGACAAAATCCTATGGTTCCCGCGTATCGCGCCAGTGTTTGCAGTTTCATGATTTTCTTCCCTCCCTGATTTGAATCGATCTATTGATTTACTCTTCTCTTTGCATTGTCCAATAAACTTGGATCTTGTCCGTGATCGGCGCGACGACAGATGCCGCGCAGCCGACCCTCCATCATGACAACATTCCCCACCGTCCGATCGTGTTATTTTCTATCGCGCGGAACAGAAAATTCTCAACGATCAGGCCGATGATAATGACAGTTAAGAGACCTGCGAAAACGTTCGGAATGTCGAGGCTGTTTTTGTTTTCGAATATGAACCATCCCAGCCCGCCGGAACCCGAACTGACGCCGAAGACAAGTTCGGCGGCGATCAAGGTGCGCCATGCGAACGCCCAGCCAATCTTGAGGCCGGTGAGAATACTCGGGAAAGCAGCAGGAATTAAAATCTTCCGGATGAATTGAAATCCGGTCAATCCATAATTGCGTCCGACCATCTTCAGCGTCTTGCTGACGGAAAGAAAACCCGAATGCGTGTTGAGTGCGATCGCCCATGTTACCGAGTGAACAAGCACGAAGATCAGACTTCCGTTTCCGAGCCCGAACCAGATAAGGGCTAGCGGCAGGAGAGCGATCGCAGGCAAAGGGTTGAACATCGAGGTTAGAGTTTCGAGAAAATCCGTGCCGATGCGCGACATGATCGCGAGCGCCGTCAGAATCGAAGCAAGCGCAATGCCGCACGCGTAGCCCATCAACAAGACCTTGATCGACGACCACGCGCGCGAAGGCAGAACACCGCTGGCAATGTTGGAGACGAACGCACTCACAGTGGCGGTGAATGTCGGAAACAGCAGATCGTTGTTCAGATAGCGGCCGTAGGCTTCCCACGCCGAAGCCAGCACAACGAGAATGAGGGCTTTTCGAAGCCACCCTTGATTGTAGATGCGATCGATTGCCGAAAGCGGCTTTTGAACGACGACCGCCGCGCGCGAAGCGGCCTCGGCGTCTCGGATGAATTCGGGGCGAATGGGCGCCGTTTCATGCCGGCCAGCGGCGAACGAGGTCTCAGACATTGTCCATCGCCTCGATCGCATCGGCAAAAAGAATATGCTGGATGTGCTTCTCAAGCGCGACTGCGTTTTCGCCCTGCACGCCGCCGTTCAATTCGGCTTTGACCTGTCCGGGATGGGGCGACATCAGCAAAATGCGAGTGCCGATTTTGATTGCCTCCGGAATTGAATGCGTAACGAACAGCACCGTGAAACGGGTCTCGTCCCATAGCAACATCAACTCGTCCTGCATCTTGCGCCGCGTCAACGCATCAAGAGCGGCGAACGGCTCATCCATCAGCAGAATATCTGGCTCCATTGCCATGCCGCGCGCGATCGCCACGCGCTGCTTCATTCCCCCGGACAGCATATGAGGATAGCTTTCCGCAAATTTCTCCAGATTGACCTTGCGAATGTAATGCATCGCACGATCGTTCGCTTCGGCGGTCGAGAGCTTATGAGAGCATTCGAGAGGAAACAGCACGTTCTGCAGAACCGTCTTCCAAGGCAGAAGCTGATCGAACTCTTGAAAGACCATCATCCGGTCCGGACCGGGCTGTCTGACAAGATTTCGCTTGAGCCGTATTTCCCCTTCGGTCGGCGCCAGATATCCGCCAACGGCTTTTAGTAAGGTCGACTTGCCGCAGCCCGATGGTCCGAGCAGCACAAATCTGTCGCCCTCAAAAACTTTGAAATCGATCCGATAGGTCGCCGTCACAAGATGATCGGGAGTCTTGTATTGAAGAGTGACCCCTGTGACTTCAAGAAGCGGATCGACGATCATCGCTGCTCCGATATCGACATTCATCAAACATCGCTTTGCTTATCGTTT
>JBBRGE010000233.1:0-4473 GCA_038241045.1 Hyphomicrobiales bacterium
GGACCGAGCTGAGTCGCACGACGCCGGTCACGTTGCCACCCGGCCGCGCCAGGCTGGCGGCCAGGCCATTCTCCACCGGGTCGTCGCCGTTCATCATGACTATCGGGATACGCTCGGTCGCCTTGCGCGCGAACGCTGCCACCGAGGCCAGCGAGACAGCGATGACGTCCACCTGGCGCGCCACCAGATCCGCGGCCTCCGCCGAAAGCCCTTTTTCAAGGCGGTCGGTATAGCGGTATTCGATGGTGAGAGTCTGACCCTCTGAGTAGCCACGTTCGCGCAGACCATTGCGGAACGCGTCCAGCAAGCCCGGCGCCACTGCGGGAGAAGGGCCGAGATACCCGACGCGAAAGAGTTTTCCGGTAAGTTGCTGCGCCAGCGATGCAAATGGCGAAAGAAGGCCAGCACCGAGCACCTTGGTCAGATGGCGGCGGTTGATCATTGGTTCAGGCGCGGGTATTGATGCTGGAATTCGGGCCAGCATATCCGCGTTGCCTCTAGATCATCACCGCGCTGTCACTCAGCCCGGCGCCAACGGGAGCCCACCCAGTCTTGCGGAAAATCAAGTATGTGCCGGGGCGTTCATGTGGCGGGTTACGCCGCCGCTCAGCCGACGCGGAAGGCGGTCGGATGCATCGGCCTTTGACCAACTGATCATCTATAAGTAGATGCATTGCTATGCCTGTAGTAGCAAGGTGGCTGACGCGGCGCAAACATGTGCTGTGCAGTAGTCATTATCAAAACCCCATTGCCCGAAGATGCTGGCCTACAACGGACTCAACAACTCTCACCATTTGGGCTTTGACGCGCTCCTCAGTCTGCCCGTCCAAGTTGTCCTGCAGGACATATTTCCATGGCTGACTTTGCGATCGTTCAACTGCGAAGGACGTTCCTTTTCCCTGGGCGGCGAGCATTTTTGCCTTCGTATCTACGATCAGCGTCATGATATCTCCGCTGGCTACCGCAAAGCGGATATCGCCCATGCCGGCGCGCAGGTAAATCCGTACTCCCTGAATACCGTTCTCGGCATCGAATGACTCGGCAATCACCACGACAGCATCGAGTCTGTTGGCCTTGGCAAGTCGTATAAGTTCGTCGCCTATTCGTTCCGCAGGAGAATTGAAAACCATCACTCCCGATCGAAGCCGACTTGAGAATGCAGGTACATCAACAACAAGTTGCACGGGTTGCCGTCCTAACTCATGGAGCACCCGCTCAGCCGTCATGCGCGCAGCAGCATTGAGCGCGTCACCCACTGGGCGCGTTGTGCGTTCATTGTTGAAAACCGTGATGCCGATCTTCTCGTAGCGCAGATCGCTTGGAAGCAGAGAGACAATTCCCACACGCTGGATAGAGGACGCCTGCTCGGTCTTCATAGTGGGTGTTCCACATGCTGCCAACAATGACAGACACCCTGCCGCTAGAACAAGCCTCAGCCATTGCGTTGGCAGGAAAGCCGGGTTAAATATGTATCGCATCGCTTTGAACTGTGGAAGTGGCGGTGTTCTTGGTTTCTGTCGGCTTGGCCTTGCGGCAGATTAAATTATTGCCGGTCCTGACCCAGTCATCGGAAACATTTACGGAACGATGAGCCGTTGTCTGTCGTCGATGCCGCCGCCCACATCCCTATGCGGCACACCTTTTCGACCCCGGTATCTAGTACTGCGACCCGGAAGTAGAGGAACAAAATGAAAGCGATGAATTCGTGCGCAGGGCAAGGCGCAAACCGCGGACATTGCCATAGCTATGGCGAGGATTTGCAACGCTGCCATCCGTGCGAAGGCGCGCATTCATGTTTCGATATTTCCGGTCGCAGTCCTAGACACATCCGCGCGCGCTCACGGCGGCCCCGAGCTCGCGCTGGCGCTTACGCCAAGCCCGGTCGTTGCCCTGCAAATTGCGCTCGTTCTGCCCTTCACGGCGCGCATGGCGCGGCATTCGCCACCAACCCAACCAGACCCAGCGGCGCGGCGGGCGGGGCCTGGTGCGGGCGATCTTTTTGGGGCGCCGAGCTCATATGACGAAGAAGCCTTCCGCCTCAGTGAGAGCCGCGCGGTAATTACGAGACTGCCGAGGCCGCCATTTCAAAGACGTTCCGCGCATCGACAGTCTGGCAGACATATTTAAGTCGGAACCGCAAGGTGCGACCGCGATTGGTCACCGGCATAAGCGTCATTCGCTCCGGGAGGAAATCGATTCGAAACCGTTGAGGTGAGGCAATGGAAAGAACGCCATTGCGCATTTCCATGCGCTCGATGTAGAGACTGTTGCCTTCGGCGGGATTGATGCCAATTTCGCCGTTTTCCTGGCCTTTGGCACAGCCACATTTTTTGGTTTGCAGGCGCACTCTTGGCCCGTGATGATCTTCTCACCGCCTCCACCCGCTGATGGCAAGCTGGCGCCGCTGATAGCTGTGAACTGCACGTTGCGTTCGCACGCGCGCTCGATGCCGCGGCTGGAGATTCACGCCCTATATGGCCAGCAGCACCACCTCGAGCATGGACACGTGGATCGTAAGCAGTGGCGCCAAGAGTCCAGCGCAAAGGCAAAGCTGCCCGGAACAATTTGCTCGGAGAGTTCCACCGGCAGCAGGCGGTGGCACTCGCGGGGTTTGTAGCGGGGCATGGTTTGAGACAAGCGTTGGCAATGAATCGATAACGTTTCGAACCAAGCCATTAATGACGCCTGGCCAGCGCCATCGGAGGTTCTTTTTACAGCCTCAACCCACGAACTGAATGCTCAAAGGCCTACCGGGTTAGGCGCACCGACCGGGAAAACCATCGGGGAAGTGAGGCTGCAGACAACGCTTAGCGTTGCCCACCGCACGACCCTCGCCCCACTTCCCCATAGCCTGCTATCGCGACTATCAGAAATCCGCCTATCCAATCTAACGACTGATAGCTCGGAAGATACAAGGCTTCGCCCGCCCCACGCTGACTCGTGCGAAGTTTGGGCCACGACACCGGTTACCCAGCACTCAGACCCCTTGCGCCAGAGGTACGAGGATCTCGACGGCTTCAAACGGCACCGACACAAACCCTTCGTCAGTCCGCTCGATCAGACCGAGTTCCTCCAAGCGTCCGACGTCAGTGTGTACGTTGCGGCTGTGGTCGCTGCATCTGGCCCGCAGGCGCTCAATAGTGCAACTGCAAGGAAGGCGACGAGAGTTGTTCTGAACATTCTGGATACCCCGGAGCCAGATTCTTGAGCGACGGAAGGGTGTGAGATATTGAATTCGCGATATCGAAGTGCCCAATCCATTGCCAGCGTTGGCCTAACCGCAGAAGTGATCGGACGCCGAAGGCGGTCTGATGGAAAGACCTGTCAACCTGGCGACCGCAGAAACAACTGTCAGTTCCAATTGAGATTGAGTTTTCTGTGCGACGCGGCGCAATCTCGTAAATAGAGGTTTATGAGGCTCTGATACGGAATACCGACCTCCTCTGAAATCGACTTGAAGTAGCCGATCGAGTCTTCATCTAGACGAATAGTGATTTGCTTTTTGAGCTGCGAGGCATACGGATTTTTTCTCGCTCCAGAGAGGTTGTATTCTTTGCGCATATAGCAGTCCTATGTATAAAACTTTGATTCCTTGGCAGTCGCCTTGCGAGCAGAAATGATGCGAATGAGATTGCCTTTGCTCCGATAGCAATGACACACCAGCAGCATCCGAAGAGCGCTGCTCAACCCGAGAAGAACAAAGCGATCTTCCTCGTCGGAGTGGTCCGGATCGTCAATCAGTTTGGCGCGCTCATCGACAAATACCGACTTGGCTTCATTGAAACTGACACCGTGCTTTTTTTTGCGTTCGCAACGGCTTTCCGCTCATCCCACTCGAAGATAAGTTCGCTCATACCCCAAGTTTAACTACAACGTAGTTTTCTAGCAAACGGGGGCGCGCCACGTGGGATGAAGGGCTAACGTTTGAGTTCAGCGGCTGCCGAAGGCAGTCCGATGGAACGAAGGGTTGGGCGTCACCACGGATCGTACGTGCCGACGTTCCACAAATGACCCTCTACGTCGCGGCAGCTAAACCCTCGACCACCATAGTCTTCGTCTTTGATCTCAATCTCAATCTTCGCGCCCGCGGCTTTTGCTCGCTGGTAGATCGAGTCAGCATCTAACACGATGAGATACGGGCTCTGCGTTTCCATCCCGCCAATTTCGTCTGGCTGCTTGGTGAGGCGACCGAATTCGTTCTCGGCTTTGGAAACGGAGCTGAGCATGACCATCCCATTTCCGAAGCTAAGCTGCGCATGGGCAATCGTGCCGTCGTCGTTTGGAACAACAAGCTGTTTTTCGAAGCCGAAGACCAAACAGAGCCATTCAATGGACTTCGGCGCGTCGCGATAGCGCAAACAAGGAACTACGGTGGCGCGTGTGTCTTTCGCGGTACTCGACATTGCGGACTCCTCTGGTTATCGATTGCTGAGATCGTCAGTGACGCCCAACGAATGCGCCTATCTGCCGCAG
>JBBRGE010000234.1:0-4455 GCA_038241045.1 Hyphomicrobiales bacterium
AATACGCTGAATATTCCCGGCCCGTTGATGGACCGCATGGAGATCATTCGGATCGCCGGCTACACCGAGAACGAGAAGGTCGAGATCGCCCGCAAGCATCTCATCCCGAACGCGGTCAGCAAGCACGGCCTGAACTCGAAGGAATGGTCGATCGATGACGAGGCGCTGTCGTTCCTGATCCGCCGCTACACCCGCGAGGCGGGCGTTCGTAATCTTGAGCGTGAATTGTCCACACTCGCCCGCAAGGCGGTGAAGGAAATCATGATCTCGAAGAAGAAGTCGGTGAAGGTCACGGCGGCCGTGGTCGAAGAATTCCTCGGCGTGCCGAAATTCCGCTACGGCGAAATCGAGACCGACGACCAGGTCGGCGTCGTCACTGGATTGGCGTGGACCGATGTCGGCGGCGAGCTGCTCACCATCGAAAGCGTCATGATGCCCGGCAAGGGCCGCATGACGGTAACGGGCAATCTGCGCGACGTGATGAAGGAATCGATTTCGGCGGCGGCGTCCTACGTCCGCTCGCGCGCGATCAATTACGGCATCGAGCCGCCATTGTTCGAGCGCCGTGATATCCACGTCCACGTTCCGGAAGGCGCGACGCCGAAGGACGGACCGTCCGCCGGTGTTGCGATGACGACGTCCATCGTCTCGGTGCTGACTGGCATTCCGATCCGGCACGATGTTGCGATGACGGGCGAAATCACGTTGCGCGGTCGCGTGCTGCCGATTGGTGGTCTGAAGGAAAAGCTGTTGGCTGCCGCGCGTGGCGGCATCAAGACGGTCTTCATTCCGGAAGACAACGCCAAGGATCTCACGGAGATTTCCGACGCCATCAAGGGCGGCATGGAGATCATCCCGGTCGCGCGCATGGACGAGGTTCTGGCGAAAGCTCTCGTTCGTCAGCCAGTGCCGATCGTTTGGGAAGAAGACGTGAAGGCGCTGGCAAAGCCGGATGCGGCAGACGATGCCGGTGGCGGTCTGACTGCGCATTGAACTTTGTTGCAATCAATCAAAACGGCGCCTGAAAGGGCGCCGTTTTTCGTTGTATGGGGCGAACTTTTCGCAACGTAAGGCCGATGCCGGGTTGCGCCAAACAGCCCCGGCCCGCTAGAAGGAGCGGGCGTCCTCGCGTGATTTGCGGACGCCGTAAGGGCGATTAGCTCAGCTGGTTAGAGCATCTCGTTTACACCGAGAGGGTCGGCGGTTCGAATCCGTCATCGCCTACCAATTCCCATTATCGCTTCGGCAGCACGATGGCATCCTCGATCTTCTTGGCCTTCGCGTCATATTCGTTCGCCAGCATCGTCAACCGCGTCATCGTGAGCAGGTCTGTCGCCGTCTCGGCCTGACGTCGGCACTTGATGGCATCTTCGCGCAGGCGTGCGGCTTCTGACATGTCGTTACTTCGTCAGTTCAAGTTTGAGTTCGGATTGCGTCAACCGACACGGCTTGTCGCCTGCGCAATCCACCAGCGGAATCAGCTTGGCGTTGCGCACCGCACGTTCCTTGGTGTCCTCGGAACGGTTCGGCGTCAGGATCGCGATCGCGCCGCGCATTGAATCCGCAATATCCGCGTCCGCAGCGACCTTTTCATTGCCCGCAAGAATGACGGTATCGATGATGTCGTGATTGCGCACATCGAGGTCAACCAAGATAAGCCCGACAGGCAGACGTCCCAGCGTGATGCCGGGGAATTTGCAGGTCCACTGGTTCTGGCAGATCGAAAACAGCCGCCGCCCATCCGGACGCCCGATGCATTCCGGCTTCGTATTCTTGCGCACGACGCAGACCGCGATATCGGGCGCGGCGTTGAGATTGGCTTTTGTGTTGCCGAGACCCGGCACGCCGTCCCAGGGGCTGCCATTGGACTTGGTCGCATCGGCAGTCACCGTGATGGTGTAGGTCGCATCGGCGGCGAAGCCTTCGCGCGACGCAAATGCACCCAGCGCAACGCACGCAATCGCAATTCCGATGATACGCGTCATGCTTTTTCTTCCCAGATCATCGCCAGATGCACGATGGTCCGCACCGCCGCTTCCATGTCCTGCACGCTGACCCATTCCAGCCGGGAATGGAAGGCGTGTTCGCCCGCAAAAATATTGGGACACGGCAGCCCCATGAAGGACAGTCGTGAGCCATCGGTGCCGCCGCGAATGCTGCTGCGGATCGGGGTGAGGCCCGCGCGGCGGATCGCTTCCATCGCGTTGTCCACGACGGCGGGGTGGCGGTCGAGTACTTCTTTCATGTTGCGATATTGCGGCTTGATGTCGATTTTGGCCGACGAACGCGGGAAGTCTTTCATGACGTCTTCGACAAGGCGCTCCAGCAGTGCTTCCTTGTCCTTCAAACCCTGCTCGCCAAAATCGCGCACGATCAGCGACAGCGTGGCGCTGTCGAGCCGTCCGGTGAGGCCCACCGGATGCAGAAACCCGTCGCGGCCTTCGGTCGCCTCCGGCGACATCTCGGCGGGCAGACGCTCCACGATGCGCGCCGAGATTTTTAACGCGTGCTCCATTTTCCCTTTCGCGAATCCCGGATGCGCGCTGACGCCCTGAATGGCGATTGTTGCGCCGTCCGCCGAGAATGTCTCATCCTCAAGGTGGCCCGCGCTTTCGCCGTCGATGGTGTAGGCGAAATCTGCACCAAGCTTCTTGATGTCAACTTTGTCCGCGCCGCGGCCGATTTCTTCATCTGGCGTGAACAGCACCTTGATAGCGCCGTGCCTGATTTGCGGATTCTGTATCAGCACGTGCACCGCATCCATGATCTCGGCGATGCCGGCCTTGTTGTCCGCGCCCAGCAATGTTTTGCCGTCGGTGGTGATAATGTCGTGGCCGATTTGGGCGGCGAGCGCAGGGTGTTCTTCGGCGCGGATGATCTGGGTCGGATCGGCGGGCAGGACGATATCGCCACCTCGGTAGTTGCGCACGATCTGCGGCTTTACGTTTTTTCCCGAGCAATCCGGCGAGGTGTCCATGTGCGAGCAGAAACAGATCACGGGCACTGCTTTATCGGTGGTGGCGGGCACCGTCGCATAGACATAACCGTGCGCGTCCATGTGCGCGTCGGCTAATCCCAACTCGCGCAATTCCTCTGCCAGGAGGCGGCCGAGGTCTTTCTGCTTATCGGTCGAAGGGCAGGTGGCGGACGACGCATCCGACTGGGTGTCGATGCGGACATAGCGCAGGAAACGTTCGGTGACGGTATGGTCGAACGCAACTGGTTTCAACTTTTTACTCCGAAAACGCAGCGGATAGAATTTGCGCCGCACGCGATCCGCAGAAAATCACGTCGCAAACAAAAACGCCATTCCGGAGCGCCATGATGTGGCGGGCCGGAATGGCGTTTGAATAGAAACCAGAATTAGACGGCTTCCTTCAGCTCCTTGGCTGCGCGGAAGGCGACCTTCTTGCTGGCCTTGATCTGAATGGCTTCGCCGGTGGCAGGGTTGCGGCCCATGCGGGCGGCGCGCTTGCGGACCTGAAGAATGCCGAGGCCGACGATGCGGATGCGCTCGCCCTTCTTCAGATGCTTGGTGATGCGATCGACCAAGTCATTGAGAATGGCTTCAGCGGTCTTCTTCGACAATTCATGGTCTTCAGCCATGGCGGCTGCAAGGTGCTTCAAGGTGACGGTGGTCGGGGTAGCTGCTTTCTTGGCCATATTTAACCCTCCTCGTTGGTGCTGGCTTCGTAAACTTGCGGTGTATCAGGGCTTAATCGATTCGGTTGCGGTCTGCCTATGAGTTTCGCCCATAAATCGGGGTTTATTTGAATCGACAGTGGAAAAGTGACCATTTTGCGGGGGGATTCGCAACAACCTTGACTTAAAATGGGCGGCCCTTTAAGTCCCACGTCTCGTGCGGATCGCATCGATCTACGCGGGAGTAGCTCAGTTGGTTAGAGCGCCGGCCTGTCACGCCGGAGGTCGCGGGTTCGAGCCCCATCTCTCGCGCCACGGTCATCCCCCGGCGAAATTCCTAGATTTGTCCGACGCAGCCCGGCCACCCAAGAACGATCTGTGGGCTCCAAACGGGTCGGGCAAAGAAATTGCTCCATAGAACGTTGCCATATTAGATAGCTCATGACTTTGGTTCACCGGCATGATGTCGATTGGCTGCGCGCGCTAGCAGTCGTCGCGGTGGTTGGTTTCCATTGGGAAGCAGGCGGATTTCGCGGCGGCTACGTCGGGGTCGACGTTTTTTTTGTGATCTCCGGTTTTCTGATAGGCCGCATTGTTCAGTCGCAGATCGCTGCGGCGACCTTTTCCTTCACTGAGTTTTTCACGCGACGGATTCGTCGGCTGGTCCCCGCGCTCTACGTGATGATTGTCGTGACCGCGCTGGTCAGCAATGTGGTGCTGCTGGACAGCGAACTTGCTGAATTCCGACGCTCGGTTTTTGCGGTCATCACGTTCTCATCGAACATCTTCTTCTGGATCCAGAGCGGCTATTTC
>JBBRGE010000235.1:0-4429 GCA_038241045.1 Hyphomicrobiales bacterium
GTTTCCAGCGTCTCAATGGCGCGGCGTGGCATCGCTTCGGTAATCGCGTGACGGATGTCGGCGAGTTCGCAGCGGAAGGATGCGATGGACTGTTCCATGACGGGATCGGGGCGGCGAAGCTGCTCGATCTGGCTCGTCATGTACGACAATTGCCGTTCCATGCCGGAGAAATCGGCGTGCGGCTGCATCGGCGGCGCGTAAGCAGGAGCCACGAACGACGGCGCGGGCATTTGCATCGTAGCGCGCGGCGGCATCGCGCGCGGAGCACCATCAAGTTCGCCCTGTCGGGCGACGATTTCGGCGATGGAGAAATCCATCTGCGGCTGAGGCGCAGCAATCGGCGGAGATGGACGATAGGCGGACGCGCCCTGATAGGCCGCCGCTGGAGTCCGTTCGGAGATTTGTGACAAGCGCGCATCGAGGCGCGAAATGGCGTCGTTCAGTTGCCGGGCCACGCCGGGATCGGCCTTTGCGGCACCCGGCGCACGCGAGATTCCTTCAACCTGGCGCGAAATCGCATCCAGACGCTTGTGAATTTCTGCGACATCCTGCGCTTCGCGCGGATCCGGCGGTCCGCCAATCGTGGAATTCAGCCAGTCGCCCAGCGACATTCCAGCGCGGCGCGCGGCAATTTCAGCCTTCTCGCGGACCGATGGCTCGATTCCGTCAACACTCCACGATACGCGCGATGTCATGCCCTAGTCCGTGCACGGCGCCAGGCTCCTGCCTCGGCGCTTCAGCCACCCCGCGCCCCATTGAAGAGACTAACGAATTTCGAACGTGGGACGGCCGTTCCCGGTAACGACTTTTAATTGTTACGGTAAATAACGGGTTAACGCCGGCCTTCGCGGTCGGAGAAAACTGCTCGGTCGCACCCGGTCATTTCGCAGGCCGGAACGGGGCGGCCGTTCGCGTCGAAATCCGTCAGTCGCGGGGCAGTCATGATGTCGCAACTTCTCCCATTCGGAGCGGAAACTGACTAAGGTTCCGGTGGAGATTGCCGCACCGCAAAAAACTCCTTAATGAACGGCAATCCTGCGTCCAGATCAGCCGAGAGCAAAGCCATGACGATCTATAAGGCCCCCGTAGAAGACGTGAGCTTCCTCCTCAACGACGTGTTTCAGATCGACAAATACAACAATCTTCCGGGCTTCAGCGACGCGTCCGCCGACGTGCGTGAAGCGATTCTGGATGAAGCCGCCAAGTTCAGCGAAAAAGTGCTTCATCCGCTGAATTCCTCTGGCGACCAGGAAGGCTGCACGCGACACGCCGATGGCCGTGTCACCACACCGAAGGGATTCAAGGACGCGTTCAAGCAACTCGGCGAGGGTGGGTGGCTCGGTCTCGTCGGGCCAACACAATATGGCGGTCAGGGATTGCCGGTGGTTTTGGCGCAACCGGTCAACGAATTCATGATGTCGTCCAACATGGCGTTCTCGATGTATCCGGGCCTGACACAAGGCGCGATGGCGGCATTGCTCGTGCACGGCAATGACGAGCAGAAGCAAAAATTCATTCCCAACATGCTCACCGGCAAATGGGCCGGTACGATGAACCTCACCGAGCCGCAATGCGGCACGGATCTGGGTTTGATGCGCACCAAGGCAGCCAAGCAGTCCGACGGCACCTACAAGATTTCCGGCACCAAGATTTTCATTTCCGGCGGCGAGCAGGATCTGACCGAGAACATCGTGCATTTGGTTTTGGCACGGATCGAAGGCGCACCTGCAGGGATCAAGGGCGTGTCGCTGTTTGTCGTGCCCAAGATGATCGTAAAGGCGGATGGATCGGTCGGCGAAAAGAACGGGGTGTCGTGCGGCTCGATCGAGCACAAGATGGGCATTCACGCTAACTCCACCTGTGTCATCAACTTCGACAATGCTGTCGGCACGCTGGTCGGCGAAGAGAACAAAGGCATGGCGGCGATGTTCGTAATGATGAACGAGGCGCGTCTTGGCGTCGGCGTGCAAGGTCTCGCCCAATCCGAAGTCGCCTATCAGAACGCGGCAGCTTATGCGAAGGATCGCCTTCAGGGTCGTTCGCTCACCGTCGCGAAGTCGCCCGACAAGCCCGCCGATCCGATCATCGTGCATCCGGATATCCGCCGCACGCTTATGACGATCCGTGCGTTCAACGAAGCCGCGCGCGCGCTTGTGGTGTGGACGTCGTTGAAAAGCGATCTCGCCCATCGCTCCAGCGATCCGAAAGAGCGTCAGGAAGCCGACGACCACATGGGACTTTTGACCCCGATTGTGAAAGGCATGCTGACGGATGTCGGATTCGCCAATGCGGTTGCGGCACAGCAGGTTTATGGCGGTCACGGCTACATTCAGGAAACCGGCGTCGAGCAGTTCGTGCGCGATGCGCGCATCGCCATGATCTATGAAGGCGCCAACGGCATTCAGGCGCTCGATCTGGTTGGGCGAAAACTTGGCCGCGATGGCGGGCGTGCGATCACGACGTTTTTCAATGAGGTGACGGCGTTTGCAAAAGATAACGAATCCGTCGAGGCGATGAAGCCGTTTCTCGCACCGCTAAGCACTTCCGTTCAGGATTTGCAGAAGGCGACGATGTGGCTGATGCAGAACGGCATGAAAAATCCCGATAATGCCGGTGCGGCATCGACCGACTACATGCACCTCTTCGGCCTCGTCACGCTGGGCTACATGTGGGCGAAGATGGCCAAGGTCGCGCAGGACAAGCTGGCAAGTTCAGGTGAGCAACCTTATCTGAAATCCAAGCTCGTCACGGGCAAGTTCTTCATGGAACGCATGCTGCCGGAAACGTCACTCCGCCTGTCGCGCATTCAGACCGGCGCGGCGTCCATGATGGAAATGCCGGCGGAAGCCTTCTGAGAATTCTCGCACCGGTCTCCGGCGCGATCTGACAACAGATTACGATCAATCGACTATCGATGGAGGGCAGCATGCCTGAAGCATTTATTTACGACCACGTTCGCACGCCACGCGGCAAGGGAAAATCCGACGGCTCGCTCCACGAAGTCACGGCGCTTGCGCTCGCAACCGCGCCGTTGAAAGCGCTGAAGGAGCGTAACAATCTTAAAATCGATTCCATCGACGATGTGGTGATGGGCGTGGTCGATCCGGTCGGCGAGGCGGGCGGTGACATCGCGCGGTTCGCAGCAATCAATGCGGGCTACGGCACGTCGGTGCCGGGCGTGCAGATCAATCGCTTTTGCGCGTCCGGTCTCGATGCGGTGAATTTCGCCGCCGCTCAGGTGATGTCCGGGCAGCATGAGATGACAATAGGCGGTGGTGCGGAATCGATGAGCCGCGTCGGCATTCTCTCATCGGGCGCGGCATGGCCGATGGACCCTTCGATTGCAGTGCCGACTTACTTCATGCCGCAGGGCGTGTCGGCCGATCTGATCGCAACCAAATACGGATTCTCCCGCGACGATGTCGATGCTTACGCTGTGCAGAGTCAGGAGCGCGCCGCGGCTGCATGGAAAGAAGGTCGGTTCAAGAATTCCGTGATTCCCGTGAAGGATATCAACGGCATCACAATTCTGGACAAAGACGAGCACATGCGCCCGGGAACGACGATGCAGTCGCTCGGCCAGTTGCAGCCATCATTCGTCGCTATAGGTACGATGGGTGGCTTCGACGCGGTCGCCGTGCAGTCCCATCCTGAAATCGAAGCCGTGAATTATGTGCACCACGCTGGCAATTCATCCGGCATCGTCGATGGTGCGGCCGCCGTTCTGATAGGCAGCGCGGAAGCCGGCAAGAAGCGCGATATCAAGCCACGCGCAAAAATCCGCGCGTTCGCGAATATCGGCTCCGAACCGGCGATGATGCTCACCGGTCCGGTGGATGTAACCAAGAAGATCCTCGAGCGCTCAGGTATGAAACTATCGGACATCGATCTGTTCGAATTGAATGAAGCGTTCGCGTCGGTGGTGCTGCGCTACATTCAGGCGTTCAACATCGACACCGCCAAGATCAACGTCAACGGCGGCGCGATCGCGATGGGTCATCCGCTCGGTGCGACCGGCGCGATGATCCTCGGCACCGTGCTCGATGAATTGGAACGCACCAACAAATCCACCGCTCTCGTCACGCTGTGCATCGGCGGCGGCATGGGCACGGCGACGATCATCGAGCGGGTTTAAGGAGTAGCGTCATGGCTTACAAGAATTTCAAGGTTGAGACCGACTCCGACGGCATCGCGCTTGTGACATGGGACATTCCCGGCAAGTCGATGAACGTCGTCGACGAAACCTCGGGCACCGAACTCGATGCCATCGTTAAGCAATTGAACTCCGATGCAGCCGTCAAAGGCGTCGTGGTTACGTCCGCGAAAGTAGCTTTCTGCGCGGGCGCGGATCTGACCATGCTGGAGGCGATGAACCGCACGCACGCCGAGATGTTGAAAACGAAGGGTGAAGAGGCCGCCAACAAGTTCG
>JBBRGE010000236.1:0-4401 GCA_038241045.1 Hyphomicrobiales bacterium
ATCCGGGGCGTTATGTGGTCGGTGCCGATCAGACGCTGGCACTCGGCGAGCGGATGTTCAGCAAGCCTGCGAATCGCGATGCGGCGGCGGATCAACTCGCCGCACTCGCCGGTCATACGCATAGCCTGTACAGCGCAGTAAGCGTTGTGCGAGAAGGACAATTGCTGTTCTCGCATGCGAGCAGCGCGCGCATGACGATGCGGAAATTGACGAATACCCAGATCGCGTCTTATCTCGAAGAGGCGGGCGACGCCGTCACCACGAGCGTCGGTGCATATCAATTGGAGGGCCTCGGCGTGAATCTGTTCGAGCGCATCGAGGGCGACCACTTTACGATTTTAGGTCTGCCGCTGTTGCCGCTGCTGGGTTTTCTGCGCAGCCAGAATCTTTTGACCGTCTAGGGATTGCCGATGTTGCTGCTGGGCCTGACCGGATCGATCGGAATGGGAAAGTCCACCACCGCGAAACTGTTCGCCGAAGCCGGCGTTCCCGTGTACGACGCCGACGCCACCGTGCACCTTGTTTATGAAGGCGAGGCCGCGCCCGCGATGGAAGCGGCATTTCCCGGCAGCACACTGAATGGCAAAGTCGATCGGCAAAAATTGTCCGCGATGGTGGTGAACAATCCCGACGCGATGACGCGGCTTGAAACGATCGTGCATCCGATGCTGCGCAGTCATCAGCAGAAATTTCTGATCGAGGCCGAGCAATCCGGTGCGCCCGTGGCCGTCCTCGACATTCCATTATTATACGAGACAGGCGGCGAGAATCGCGTCGATGCGGTTGTCGTCGTGATCGCGCCGCTGGACATTCAACGTGAGCGGATACTTGCGCGCGCAAACATGACGCCGGACAAGCTCGACGCCATTCTGGCGCGGCAGATGCCCGACGCTGAAAAACGAAAGCGCGCGGATTTTATCGTGGATACATCGGGCGGCCTCGATCCAGTGCGCGAAAGGATCAAGGTAATTCTTGCTGAAGTCGCTAAGATGCCGAAACGGCGAATTTGATTCTCGGAACCTAGCGGCAATTTCATTATGCGCGAAATCGTTCTGGATACCGAAACCACTGGCCTTGATCCTCTTCGTGGGGATCGGCTGGTCGAGATCGGTTGCGTCGAGATGGTCAACCGGATGGCGACAGGGCAGACCTATCACGTCTATCTCAATCCCGAACGCGACATGCCGAAGGAGGCGTTCGACGTTCACGGCCTGTCGAGCGAGTTTTTGTCCGACAAGCCACTGTTCGCCACCGTGGCGGACGCCTTTCTGGAATTCATCGGTGATGCGCCGCTGGTGATTCACAACGCGCAGTTCGATATCGGCTTCATCAATGCCGAACTCAGTAAAATCACGCGCGCGGCGATTTCGCGCGACCGGCTCGTCGACACTTTAACTCTCGCACGCCGCAAGCACCCAGGTGTGTCGAACCGGCTGGACGATCTGTGTTCGCGCTACGCCATCGACAATTCCCGCCGCACCAAACACGGCGCGTTGCTTGACGCGGAATTATTGGCCGAAGTTTATATCGATCTGATCGGTGCGCGGCAGTCGTTTTCGGGCGGCCAATCGGATCAGCCACGGCGGCAGCGCGAGACGCCGCTCGCGCCGCGTTTGAGCGAAGCGGATATCATCGCGCACAACGCATTTGTTGCCACGCTCGGCGAGACTGTGTTGTGGAACGAATTCAAAACCGAAGATTGAAAGATCCCGGTTAAGCAGGTCAGCTTGGTTTGATCTGTTCGGCCTGACGCGCCATGTTCTGACGATACAATCCGACGAAATCCACCGGATCGAGCATCAGCGGCGGGAAGCCGCCATTGCGCACGGATGTCGAAATGATCTCGCGCGCGAACGGGAACAGCAGCCGCGGGCATTCGATCATGATGAGTGGATGCAGATTTTCCTGCGCGACGTTTTGTACCCTGAACACGCCAGCGTAAATCAGCTCGAACGCGAACAATAATGTGCCTTCGTTCTCGGCCTTGCCTTCAATCGCCAGCGCAATCTCGTAATCGCGCTCGCCGACATTCTTTGCCGTCACGTTGATCTGGATATTGATCGCCGGCTGCTTGTCCTGCTGTCCGAGCGAGGCCGGGGAATTCGGGTTTTCGAACGACAGATCCTTGATGTATTGCGCCAGCACGTTGAGCTGGGGCGGAGCGGCGTTCTCGAGAGGCGCGCCATTGCCGCCATTGCCGTTGGTCATGTTATCTCTCCGAGAGCGTTGAAATCCGGATGGGACGAAAGCAAGGTTCCTGCAGAATCCGCATTCAACGCGCTGTAATTGCTGCGAATGCCGTTCACCAAAGCCCAATCGAGGCGAGTGGCTATCATAGGCTTGCCGTATTCGACAAGGACGATAGGCCGCAATGGGCCGGGCCAGTGCCGGGTTTCCGATGATCTTAGGCGCGACTCGGGTGGTTCGTGGGCCGGTCTTTAGCTGGTGTTGGGTGGAAGGTTGGCCGCTGCGCCCGTATCGGCTAGGATTCAGGCATATTGGCCGCGATCATGGGTGATGCTGGCTTATTCGGAGCCTTTAAATACGGGTGCGCGGCGTTTGGCGATGTTGGCTGGATCGTCTTTCGTGCCTACATACCATGAGTAAATTTCGGCGCGACTAGCCAGATCGGACGCCTTGTCAGGCGATCGTGCGGGCGCAGGTCAGAAAGTGAATTCGACGTGGACATCTACACCATCATTTTTCTGGCTTTGGCCGTCTTTATCTTTCTGCGTCTGCGCAATGTTCTGGGCCAGAGAACCGGCGATGAACGGCCGCCGATGAATCAGGCCGCGCGCGATATTTTACGTGGCAATTCAGACAATGTGGTGCCATTGCCCGGCACAGTCGCCGACCAGACACCGCTGGCACCATCGGCCGAACCGGCAACCCAACCGGATCGCTGGAAGGGAATTGCGGAACCCGGGTCGACCCTTGCGCAGGGCCTGGACCAGATCGCGGTCAACGATCCGGCGTTCGACGCCCAGCATTTCGTGACTGGCGCCAAGAGCGCCTATGAGATGATCGTGCTGGCATTCGCCAACGGCGAGCGCCGGGCGCTTAAGGATTTGTTGTCGCCGGAAGTTTACGATGGCTTCGAGGCCGCGATCAAACAGCGCGAACAAAACGGCGAGAAGGTCGAGACGCGGTTTGCATCGATCGACAAGGCTTCAATCGTCAACGCCGAAGTCCGCGATCGTCTGGCGCAGATCACCATTCGCTTCGTGTCGCAGATGATTACCGCCACACGCGGCAAGGACGGCACCGTTGTGGACGGCAGCGCCGACAAGCTCGCCGACGTCACCGATGTCTGGACATTCGCTCGTGATATCTCCTCGCGCGATCCGAATTGGAAGCTGGTTGGCACCGAGAGCGGCCACTAACAAATCTGTTCTGGTGTTATCCGGCGCATGGCTGCTTCTGTGCGCTGTGGGACTGTTTTTTTCCCCACCATGGGCAGGCGACGAAGCGCAGGCCAGACGCGCGCGCCATCATTCCCCAACCGCTCATCCTCACGTCAATAATTATCGCGATGTCGTCTGGCCGCTTGAAATCAGCGGCAGCCAGTATGCGCCGCTGAACTGGAGCGATGTCGTCGGCTGGACCGATGACGATCCACTTCCGGCCTTCAAGACGTTTCGTGACAGTTGCAAGCCGATTGCGGCGCAGACCAAGCCGCCTGTCGAGACGAAAGCTCTTGGCACATCGCTGCGCGACCCTTGCAGGATAGCGCGCGCATCCGACATCGCCGACACCACGAAGGCGCGTGAATTCTTCGAGCAGAATTTTGTACCGCTGCAGATTTCGCGCATCGGCGAGGATGCCGGGTTCGTCACCGGCTATTACGAGCCCGTGGTGGATGGGTCGCGCACCAGAAGCGACCTTTACCAGGTGCCGCTGTATCGCCGCCCCTCGAATCTTTTCGTGCGCGGATACTCACAGGCCAGCACCAGTCTGCCGAACAAGGGCGATGTGTTCCGCAAGATCGGGCGGCGAAAACTGGTGCCGTATTACGATCGCGCCGAGATCGAGGACGGCGCCATCGCCGGACGCGGCCTTGAAATCGTATGGCTGAAAAGCCAGACCGATCTGCTGTTCATCCAGATTCAGGGCTCCGCGCGTGTCCGCGTCGAGGACGGCGCGGTGGTGCGGCTCAACTACGAGGCGCATAACGGCTACGGCTATACGCCGGTCGGCCGCGTGCTGATCGATCGCGGCATCGTCCCCAAGGATCAGATGTCGATGCAGAAGATCCGCGAATACATGGAGCAGGACCCGGACGCCGCCAAGGAATTGCGCCGGCAGAATCGCTCTTATGTTTTCTTTCGCGAGGTGCAGCTCACCGACAAGGACGAGGCGGTCGGCGCGCAGGGCGTACCGCTCACGGCAGGACGTTCGATC
>JBBRGE010000237.1:0-4364 GCA_038241045.1 Hyphomicrobiales bacterium
TGAGGTCGATGACAAGAACGATCTGGTCAACGCATTTTTCCCGACATTCTCCCCATCGGAAGGCGACAAGACCAGCTTAAAGGCCGAGCGCGCGCCGGATGGTGTTTTGAAAGTCACAATGCGCGGTGAGGTTTTCGACGGCCGCGGATTTATCAAGAGCGCGATCTCGGGACGTGAAGGCATCAAAGATAAAGCGAAGACGTTCGATATCGACGTCGATGCCAAACTGGGAGCGATCGCGGGCTTTTATGGCGAAGCTTTGCGGAGCGTGGATATCAAGCTGGCGCGCCGCAATGGCGCGATCAAGTCATTCGCGCTGGGCGGCAAGATCGGTCGCGACTCACCTGTCATCGGCGATCTGCGGCGCGCGCAAAATCGCGAAGTGCTTTATCTGGAGACCAGCGATGCCGGTGCATTTTTCCGCTTCAACGATATCTACGCCAAAATGACCGGCGGACAGATGTGGGTCGCGATGGATCCGCCGTCGGGCGACGCTTCTGTCGCGCAGGAAGGCCTCTTCAACGTCAAGGACTTCGTCGTCAAGGGTGAGACCGCGCTGGACCGCGTTGTTGCCAATAATCCGAACGGCACGTCTCAGGGCGTAGGTTTCTCGCGGATGCGCGCGGAGTTCACGCGTCAGGCGGGGCAGCTGCGGATCAGAGATGGTGTCGTGCGCGGCCCGACGGTGGGTGCGACAATCGAAGGTAGTATCGACTATCCGGCCAACGAAGTGCGGATGAGCGGCACTTTCGTTCCGTTATTCGGATTGAACAACATGTTCGGACAGATCCCGATCGTCGGCCTTTTTCTCGGCGGCGGCAGCAATGAAGGTCTGATCGGCATTACTTATGAAGTTGTCGGCACACCGGGCGCTCCGGTGCTGCGCGTCAATCCGATTTCCGCGATGGCGCCGGGTGTGTTCCGCAAGATTTTTGAATTCGGAACGGGCAAGCAAAGCGCCCCGGCGGATTTTCCCGGATCGCCCAACAATTGAGTCGGGCGATCAAACCGGCTTAAGTAGCGCGTGGCGCTTCTTGCCCATCGACAGCTTGATAACACCTTCGGGTGTGAGGTTCGCAGGCGTCAGCGTCATCTTTTCATCGGTCACGGCGATGTCGTTGACGCGAATGCCGCCAGATTGAATTTGACGGCGAGCTTCGCCGTTCGATTTGACGAATCCGACGGCGACGTTGGCAGCGAGAATTCCGTAACCGTTTTCCAGTTCCGCATTTGAAATCTCGAACGTCGGCAGGCTCTGCGCAACCGTGCCTTCTTCGAATGTCTGCCGTGCGGTGTCGGAGGCGGCTGACGCGGCGTCGCGACCGTGAACCAATGCGGTCGCTTCGGTGGCCAGAATTTTCTTCGCCTCGTTGATCTCTTGCCCCTGCAATGCCGCAAGCTTGGCAATTTCGGCCAGCGGCATCACGGTAAACAACTTCAGAAAGCGCTCGACATCGGCGTCCTCGGTGTTTCGCCAGAACTGCCAGTAGTCGTAGGCGCTGAGACGATCCTGATTGAGCCAGATTGCGCCAGCGGCGGTCTTGCCCATCTTGGCGCCGGCCGACGTCGTCAACAGTGGCGATGTCAGCGCGAACAGTTGCGCATTCGCCATGCGGCGTCCCAGATCGATCCCGTTGACAATATTGCCCCATTGATCTGAGCCGCCCATTTGCAGCACGCAGCCGGTGCGCTTGTGCAATTCAACGAAGTCGTAAGCCTGCAGGATCATGTAATTGAATTCGAGGAACGACAGTTCATGCTGGCGCTCCAGCCGCATTTTCACCGAGTCGAACGACAACATGCGGTTGACGGAGAAGTGCTTGCCGACGTCGCGCAGAAAATCGATGTAGTTCAGCGGCGCCAGCCAGTCGTTGTTGTTCATCATCAGCGCGTCGGTTTTTCCGCCGCCGAAGGTCAAAAATTTGTCGAACACGGTACGGATACCGGCAAGATTGGCGGCAATGTCGGCGTCAGTGAGAATCTTGCGGCTTTCGTCTTTGCCCGAAGGGTCACCCACCCGCGTGGTGCCGCCGCCCATCAATGCAATCGGCTTGTGGCCGGTTTGCTGCATCCAATGAAGCATCATGATCGGCAGCAGCGATCCGACATGAAGGGAGGGCGCGGTGCAGTCGAATCCGATATAGCCTGTGACCGGTCCCTTCAGCGCCAGCGCGTCCAGCGCGTCGGGCTCAGAGATCTGATGAATGAACCCGCGGCTTGCCAGCACGTTGAGAAAATCGGATTTGTAGGCGCTCATTGAGACTTCTCTGGAACGGCATTCATGATTTGCAGCGGCCTGTGGTGTATCAGGTCCGGCGTCGGATTCAACTAAGGAGGGTCGCTTGCTGAAAGCAATTGGCCTCATGAGTGGCACATCGCTCGATGGCGCCGATGTCGCGCTGATCGAAACGGATGGCGAGCGGATCGGCGCGTTCGGGCCGACGGGCTATCGCGCTTATTCGGAGGACGAGCGCACATTGCTGCGCAAAGCGTTGGTCGACGCCGCTCCGATGACGTCGCGTGGTCAGCGGTCCAGCGTGCTCGCGGAAGCCGAGGCGCTGGTGACGCGGGCTCATGGGGAGGCTGTAGAGAGCTTTCTGATAGCGAACAACCTGTCGCGTGAAGAGATTGATGTTGTCGGGTTTCATGGCCAGACTGTGTTGCATCGTCCCGAACAGAAACTCACAGTGCAGGTCGGCGATGGTCATGCGCTCGCAACGAGACTTGGCATCCCCGTGGTTTTCGACATGCGCGCGGCTGATGTTGCTGCGGGCGGGCAGGGCGCGCCGTTGGTGCCGGTGTATCATCGTGAACTTGCGCGCATGACAGGACGAGCACAGCCGGTTGTGTTTCTGAACATCGGCGGAGTTGCCAACATAACATACATCGACGGTGAGACCTTGATTGCTTGCGACACTGGTCCCGGAAATGCGTTGCTTGACGATTTCATGCTGCGTGCTACAGGCGAGGCAATTGATCGCGACGGCCGATCGGCAATCATGGGTAAGCCTGATCTCGAGTGGATCGAGAATGCGTTGAAGCTTCCGTTCTTTGCGCTGCCTCCACCGAAATCGCTCGACAGAAACGACTTCGCGGCTTTCAGCGTTGAAGGCATGTCGCGCAAAGACGGGGCTGCAACGCTAACCGGCTTTACTGCGGCATCGATTGCGCACGTTACGTCACAACTTCCGAAACAGCCGAGCAGTTGGATCGTGGTTGGCGGCGGCGCCAACAATCCGACGTTGATTCAGATATTGCAGCACCGGCTTGCACCCGGGAGTGTCGAGACAGGAAACCAGATCGGCCTTTCTGGCGACGCCATCGAAGCGCAGGCTTTTGCCTATATGGCTGTTCGTAGTTTAAAGGGATTGCCGCTCACGTTTCCCGGCACGACAGGTGTTTCCAAGCCCGCAACCGGCGGGGTGCTCGCAAAACCCTAGAGAGCGGTCGGCGTTCAACGAACGTTGGCAAGTCTCATGTCGAGATAGGACGTCACCGACTCCATCAGCGGCTCCAGCTTGCCGTCGAAGAAATGGTTCGCGCCCGGAATCACCTGCTGATCGATCACGATGCCTTTTTGGGTCTTCAGCTTTTCCACCAGCGTGTTCACGTCCTTCTGCGGCACGACCATATCCTTGTCGCCATGCACGATCAGGCCCGACGAGGGGCAGGGCGCGAGGAACGAGAAGTCATAGAGATTGGCCGGAGGCGCAATAGAGATGAAGCCTTCGACTTCGGGACGGCGCATCAAGAGTTGCATGCCGATCCATGCGCCGAATGAGAATCCCGCAACCCAGCAAGCGCGCGCTTCCGGATTGATGGTCTGTGCCCAATCCAGCGCCGACGCCGCATCCGACAATTCGCCAGTGCCGTGATCGAACGAGCCTTGACTACGGCCGACGCCGCGGAAGTTGAAGCGCAACACCGAGAAGCCGCGCGCCACGAATGAGTAATACACCTGATAGATGATCTGGTGGTTCATCGTGCCGTGGAATTGCGGATGCGGATGCAGAACCATCGCAATCGGCGCATTCTTCTGCTTCGCCGGATGATAACGGCCTTCGAGGCGGCCTGCGGGGCCGGTGAAAATAACTTCGGGCATCAATAGTCCTTTGAAGCATCGTTGTGCAGGCCGCGAGGCCGCTGCAAACGTTGTCTCTCTTGAGTGTTGTCAGGCGCGCGCCGCGATGAACAGGAGCCGCCTTCTAGCATGGGGCAACGGGCAAAAAGCAAGGTTTTTGTCGCCCATTGAGCCCGGTATGATCGAACATCAGCGGTTCTAACAGACTGAAATTCAAATAAAATTGGACTATGAGTCCGGTTTGCTCGACGCTGAGTCATATGCGCTGTGCGTTGTATCGGTA
>JBBRGE010000238.1:0-4350 GCA_038241045.1 Hyphomicrobiales bacterium
GGGCAAGTCGATCTGCCGGAACAGCGGATCGGAGAAAATCTCGTTCAATTCAGCGAAAAAACGATCCTCGTCGGCGGTGGCCAGATCACGCAGATCGAGGTCGTAAGTCTCAGCCAGACGGAGCAGAATTTGGGCGGTCACGGGCCGCTGATTGCGCTCTATGAGGTTGATATAGCTCGGAGAAATTCCCAGTCCCTCGGCGATCTGGGTCTGCGACAGCCCAAGCTGCTGGCGGATGCGCCGGAAGCGGGGGCCGACAAACAGTTTTTTGCCGGATTCGGAGGCCATAAAGCACCTTTTGTGACAATTATTACATTACGACAACTATTACATGTCGTGATGATACAACATATCACCATTTTTAGACAAGCTATCTGTACGAACAACTGATTCAAGCGTTTATCTCCCGTCACGTTTCGCGGACGCAATGTCACGAATGTGAATCTGGAGCTTAGCCGTCATGAATTATCAATCGCGCAACATTTCCGACGCCGCCATCGCCGACCCGTCTTCGTATCAGACCGAGATCGCAGCGGCCGAAGCCCTGCTCAAGGACAAGGGCACCTGGAACGGTGTATCCGCCGAAGCCGTCGCGCGCATGCGCCTGCAGAACCGCTTCAAGACCGGTCTGGACATCGCCCGCTACACCGCGAGCCTGATGCGTGCAGACATGGCGGCTTACGATGAAGATTCCAGCAAATACACCCAGTCGCTGGGCTGCTGGCATGGCTTCGTCGCGCAGCAAAAGCTGATCTCGATCAAGAAGCATTTCGGTGGCAGGACCGATCGCCGTTACCTCTATCTCTCAGGCTGGATGATCGCAGCCCTGCGCTCCGAATTCGGCCCGCTGCCCGATCAGTCGATGCACGAGAAGACCTCGGTGCCCGCGCTGATCGAAGAGCTCTATACGTTTTTGCGTCAGGCCGACTCGCGCGAACTCAACGATATCTTCCGCGAAATCGATGCGGCGCGCAAAGCCGGCGACAAGGCCAAGGAAACCGCGCTGATCGCGAAGGTCGATAATTTCCAGACCCACGTCGTGCCGGTCATCGCCGACATCGACGCAGGCTTCGGCAATGCCGAGGCGACCTATCTGCTTGCCAAGAAGATGATCGAGGCAGGCGCATGCGCGTTGCAGATCGAAAACCAAGTCTCGGATGAGAAACAGTGCGGCCATCAGGACGGCAAGGTGACGGTTCCGCACGAAGTGTTCCTCGCGAAGATTCGCGCGTGCCGTCATGCGTTCCTGGAGATGGGCGTGGACGATGGCATCATCGTGACGCGCACCGACTCGCTCGGTGCCGGTTTGACGCAGCAGATCGCCGTCAGCCACAAGCCGGGTGACCTCGGCGACCAATACAACAGCTTCCTTGATTGCGACGAAGTCGATGCCTCGAAGATCGGCAACGGCGACGTCATCATCAGCCGCGGCGGCAAGTTGCTGCGTCCGAAGCGCCTGCCGAGCAACCTGTATCAGTTCCGCGCCGGCACAGGCGAAGACCGCTGTGTGCTCGACAGCATCACTTCACTGCAAAACGGGTCTGATTTGTTGTGGATCGAGACCGAGAAACCGAACATCGAGCAGGTCGCCAAGATGGTCGATCGCATCCGGGAAGTGATCCCAAACGCGAAGCTCGCCTACAACAACTCGCCATCGTTCAACTGGACGCTGAACTTCCGCTGGCAGGTTTACGACGACATGAAGAAGGCCGGTAAGGACGTCAGCAAATACAATCGTGCCGAGCTGATGAAGGTGGAGTACGACGATACGCCGCTGGCGATCGAGGCCGACGAGTTGATCCGGACCTTCCAGGCCGACTCAGCCAAGCGCGCCGGCATCTTCCATCACCTCATCACGTTGCCGACCTATCACACGACGGCGCTGTCGACCGACAACCTCGCGAAGGAATATTTCGGCGAACAGGGCATGCTCGGCTATGTGAAGAACGTGCAGCGCGCGGAAATCCGCCAGAGCATCGCGTGTGCGAAGCATCAGAACATGGCCGGCTCCGACATTGGCGACGATCACAAGGGATACTTCGCCGGCGAGGCAGCCTTGAAGGCTGGTGGCGCTCACAACACGATGAACCAGTTCGACTGACGACCGAATTTCAGCGGACGCAAGATACTTCAAGTTCAAGACACTTCAAGCTCAAGACACTTCAAGTTTCGGCAATTCAGGCTAGCTAACGGAGGCTCACATGAGCAGCAATTTCTGGGTCATTGGTGGCGAGTTCGGTTCGATGAACTTCCACAAACTCGTCGAAGGTTCGGCACAGGTCCAGGGTCCGTACAAGACCCGCAAGGAGGCCGAAGATGCCTGGCGGGTCGTCTCCGAAGAGAACCGTCATCGTGCCGGCGTGCGCTTTTCCATTGTGGAAGAACCCCAGCGCGCCTCAGCCTGATCGCCTTCGAGAACTCCCGGGCGGAGTTCGTCGCTCCGCCCTAAACTCTCCTGCCCCGTCCGGATATGGACGGGGCTGCTTTGTTTTGGGGCTTTCGGCGGCCTTTCCCGCCCTTTCCCGCCCCTTTGCCCGGCCCTAGGGTTACTGATAGATTAACGGGATAGGAACAAAGGCGCCCAAGCGATGTCCGACCAGAAGGCAGAAAGCGATCCGGCCGACGTAGCGTCCCCGCTGCGGCTGCGTGACGCCCTGCGCAAGGCCCGCATCGAGGCGGCCGACCGCACCGGCGTGGTGGTCGATCTGCGCGACGCCGAAGTGGCGCGGCTGGAAATCCTCTCCGAGGCGCTAGACCCGGTATTTACTGAAATTCCCGCAGAGGTCGATCTGTTCGATCGCGGCATCAGCCAGGGCGACACACCACGGCTGTGGGTCGATGCGGTCGCGCACATTATGATGGGCCGCGACAAGCGGATCTATCGCTTCGTGCAGGACACCCGTTTTGGCCGCACCGTGCTGGCCGAATCCCACGACGTGCCCGTGATGGTCGATGCCGTCACTGACTACATCGCGCGCCGCATGATCGAGCGCGAGCATGCGCTGGTAGTTCCGGCGACGCCGAAGGACCCGGTTGCAGTTGCACCCGCCAAACGCCGCGGCGGGTTCTGGACCTTCGTGTTCGGTTGTATCGTCGGCATTGCCGCGCTGTGCGGCGTCGCGATGATGATGGCAATGCGCGGGATTTAGATCAGTCGCTCGTTTTTGATGTCGCCGAGCGCGCCATCCATGAAGCCGCGCACGCGATGATAGCAGCGCCAGTTGTTTCCATCTTGTTCGATTGAAAACAAAGTATATGCCGCAGGCTGATTGTGCCCGCGCGCGACCGCGGACGCCGACGGCACACCGATGGCTGGAATTTTCTTGTCAGGCCCATCGATCCAGATCGTGGCGTGGCGATGGTCATGCCCATGCAGCACCAGCTCGACGCCGTGTTTTGCAATCAACGCCAGCAATTCATCGGAGTCCTGCAGCCGTGCGGCCCAGCGGCCTTTCGACGTCACTGGAGGATGGTGAATCAGCAAAACACGAAACAGATTTTCTTCCCCGAACTGTGGTAGCAGGCGTTCGAGCGCATTGCGCTGGGCGCGTCCCAGCCGCCCCGTTGCCATGAAGGGCGCGGTTGGAACGGCGGTCGATGCGCCGATAATCGCCAGCGGCCCGCGCCGCCGCACAAACGGAAATGTCGCGGGCGCAGTCGCCAAAACTCCGTCGCCGTGCAGATATTCCGCCCAGACTTTTGGAAAATGCTCACGAATGCCGGTCACATAAGCATCGTGATTTCCCGGCACCAAGGAGATGTCCTGCGGCGGACCGACCCGTTCGAGCCATTGCCGCGCTGCTGTAAACTCCAGCGGCAACGCGATGTTCACGAGATCGCCGGTGATTGCGATGTGGTCCGGATGTTGCGCGTGCATGTCGGCGACAAGTTCGTCGAGCACATCGAGACGATGAACCGCGTGACGCTTGCGCTTCCAGTTCATGTAGCCGATGGCGCGCTTGCTCGCGAGTTCGCGCAGACGCGCCTTCGGCATCGGACCGAGATGCGGATCGGAAAGATGTGCGAGGACGAATGCTGTCATGGGGTATGGTATATATTGCTTCTATTCGTCATGCCCGGCCTTGTGTCGGGCATCCACGTCTTCTTTGATAGACGACAAAGACGTGGATGGCCGGAATAAATCCGGCCATGACGATCTTGTAGGATGTGCTGATCTTGGATTCGAAGAACGAGCAATCTCTCCGCCTGCGCTTCGAGCCGCTCATCCGACGCGTGTTTCATTTCTATTCGCGGTTCGCGCGCGGCATGACTCTGGGTGTGCGGGCGGTGGTGCTGGATGGCGAAAATCGCGTGTTTCTGGTCAAGCACAGTTACGTCTCGGGCTGGCAT
>JBBRGE010000239.1:0-4336 GCA_038241045.1 Hyphomicrobiales bacterium
CATTTCGAGACGATCTCCTGAACCCGCAAATCAAGCTTGAAACCCGGCGACTTGCGGCAGGGCTGCCTCTTATGCGAGGCATCCCATCGGATAAAGGATGCGCGCATGGGACGCAAGCGCGAACGGGAGTTGACGGCATCGCCAACGCACCCGCAAATAACTGAAATCGCATGCGAATCCTGCACCGTTGAAGCCGCTTTTCTTACCCTCTGACCGATCCGGAAAATGAACGATCCTGCCGCGCGAACGCCATCGACCTGGCTGATGAGCAAGCCCTATTTGCTGCTGTCGCTGACCTCGCTGTTTTGGGCCGGCAACGTCGTGCTCGGCCGCTTTGTGGCAGGAAAAATTCCACCGATGACGCTGTCGTTCATTCGCTGGAGTGCGGCGTTCCTGATCGTGCTGCCGTTTGCGTGGAAATATCTTGCCAGGGACTGGCCCGCGATCCGCAACCAACTCGGCTTGATGATCACCCTGTCGTTCACGGGGATCACGGTGTTCAATTGTCTCGGCTATTGGAGCCTGCAATATACGCAGGCGCTGAACGCGCTGCTGCTGCAATCCTCCGGGCCGCTGTTCGTGGCACTGTTCGCGCTGCTGCTGTTCGGTATCCGGCTCACGCTCGCGCAGACTTTCGGCATCTTGATTTCGATGGCGGGCGTGCTGGTGATCCTGCTGCGCGGCGATGTGGAAACACTTTCGTCCATCCAGTTCAACAAGGGTGACATCGGCTACACCCTCGCGCTTGTCATATTCGGTTTGTATTCCGCGCTCGCCGCCAAACGCCCGCTGATTCATCCGCTATCATTTTTGGCGTTCACCACCGGGTGCGGCGCGCTGTTCATCATTCCGCTGATCGGCTGGGAAATCGTCAATGGCGAATACATGACCGTCAGTGCCACAACGATGGCGGCACTCGTCTACGTCGCGATTTTCCCATCGACGCTCGCATACTTGTTTTTCAATCGCGGTATCGAATTGATCGGACCCAATCGCGCCGCGCCGTTTTTCCATTTTATTCCGGTGTTCGGCTCGGTGCTCGCCATCGTGTTCCTCGGCGAGCGGCCGCAACTGTTTCACGCTGTCGGATACGCGCTGGTGCTGGCGGGGGTTTTCATCGCCGCGCGCCGTGCCTCCGCCGCAAGCACCGGAAATCCGGTGGAGCCCGCGCCGCCAACTTGAGCGCCTCGATGCCCGTCTGACGCAACCGAGCAATCTTGCATTGGCGGTTGTGCGGCGAGGTGATTTCGGCGCAAGTCTAAAGACACCGCCATTGCATGACGAAGATGACCGTCTCCACCGAATCCCCGCAAAAATTATCGCTGATCGGCAGACTCGCGAACCAGCCTTATTTGCTGCTGAGCCTGACTTCATTGTTCTGGGCCGGCAACATCGTGACCGGACGGTTCGTCGCGGGCCATGTGCCGCCGGTGACGCTGTCTTGCATCCGCTGGCCGGCGCGTTCCTGATGATTCTGCCGTTCGCGTGGCCGCATCTGCTGCGCGACTTGCGAATGATGCGCCAACATATTCCGCTCCTGATCGTGCTGTCCGCCACCGGTTTTGCCGCCAACAACACGCTGGCCTATTGGGGGCTGCAATACACGCAGGCGCTGAATGCGCTGCTGATCCAGTCGTCAGGCCCGCTGTTCGTCGCACTGTGGTCGCTGATATTATTCGGTGTACGACTGACACTCGCGCAAGCCATCGGCATCAGCATTTCGCTGATTGGCGTGCTCGTTATCATCCTGCGCGGCGACGTCGCAGCACTTGCGGCAATCGAATTCAACAAGGGCGACGTGATGATTATGTCGGCGCTGCTGGTGTTCGGCATCTATTCGGCGCTGATGCCGCGCCGTCCGAAAATTCATCAACTGTCGCTCATCACATTCACGACCGGCTGCGGCGCGATCCTGCTGCTGCCGTTAATGCTTTGGGAAATCTCGACCGGCTTCACGCTGACGTTCGATACCAAAAGCGTCTTCGCGGTGATTTACGTCATCGTGTTTCCATCGACGCTGGCGTATCTGTTTTTCAATCGTGGCATCGAACTGATTGGACCCAATCGCGCCGCGCCGTTTTTTCACCTGATGCCGGTGTTCGGCTCGGTGATGGCGATTCTCTTTCTGGGCGAGACATTGCGGCTGTTTCACTTGATCGGATATGTGCTGGTGCTGGCCGGCATTTTCATAGCCTCGCGGCAACGCTCCGCCGCCGCAACCGCGCCGCCGCTCGGCGAGCCGCTTTAAGTCCAAACGATCGTAACGCGACGCGCGGCGGGTGAGTTTTTGTTCTAAGTGCCTTAAAATTTCAGAGCCTTAAAACTTCAGGCCCTAAAATTTCAACGCCTTGGCCTGCTTGACCTGCGGCAACGCTGCGACCTTCGGCAAAATCTCCGGCGGCACTTCGCCGTCGACTTCCACAAGAGCGATGGCATCGCCACCCGCCTTGTTGCGGCCGAGATGGAACGTCGCAATGTTGACCTTGGCGTCGCCGAGCAGCGAGGCGAACTTGCCGATGAATCCCGGTTTGTCCTCGTTGGTGATATAGATCATCGACTTTCCGAACTCTGCATCGATGCGGATGCCCTTGATATCGACCAGCCGAGGTGCGCCGTCGGCGTAGACCGTGCCGGACACCGAGCGCGTCTGGTTTTCGGTCGTCACCGTCACGGTGATGAGGCTTTCATAGTCGCTCTGCGCCGCACGGGTGATCTCGTCCACCACCATGCCGCGCTCTTTCGCAACGACCGGCGCCGAGACGACATTCACATCGCCGAGCATTGGACGAAGCAAACCACTGAGCGCCGCCGACGTCAGCGCCTTGATCTTCATTTCGGCGACCGCGCCCTCATAAGTGATCTGCACCTTGGAGATGCCGCTGTCCGTGAGTTGGCCCGCGAACGAACCGAGCTTTTCGGCAAGTTCGATAAACGGCTTCAGCTTCGGCGCTTCTTCCGCCGTGATCGACGGAAAATTGACTGCGTTGGAAATGGCGCCGGTCAGGAGATAATCCGACATCTGCTCGGCGACCTGAAGTGCCACGTTCTCCTGCGCTTCGGTGGTGGATGCGCCCAAATGCGGGGTGCAGATCACGTTGGGACGGCCGAACAAAATGTTGGCCTTGGCGGGCTCCTCCACGAACACATCGAAGGCCGCGCCCGCGACATGACCGGAGTCAAGCGCTGCAGCCAACGCCGCCTCGTCCACCAGACCGCCGCGCGCGCAATTGACGATACGCACGCCCTTTTTCATTTTTGCGATAGACGTTGCGTCGATGATGTTGCGGGTCTTGTCGGTCAGCGGCGTGTGCAGCGTGATGAAATCCGCACGCTTCAAGAGATCATCGAGTTCGACCTTCTCGACGCCGATGTCTTTCGCGCGCTCCGGCGACAGGAACGGATCGAACGCGATCACTTTCATGCGCAGGCCGAGCGCGCGGTCGGCCACGATGGCACCGATGTTGCCGCAGCCGATCACGCCGAGCGTCTTCGCGGTGATCTCGACGCCCATGAAGCGGTTTTTCTCCCACTTGCCGGCCTGCGTGGACATATCCGCTTGCGGAATTTCGCGCGCCAGCGCCAGCATCAAGGTGATGGCATGTTCGGCGGTGGTGATCGAATTGCCGAACGGCGTGTTCATCACGATCACGCCTTTTGCCGTGGCGGCGGGAATTTCGACGTTATCGACGCCGATGCCAGCGCGGCCGATCACTTTCAGGCGCGTCGCGCGTTCCAGAATTTTCGCGGTCGCCTTGGTGGCGGAGCGAATGGCGAGGCCGTCATAATTTCCGATGATTTCGGCGAGTTTATCCTTGTCTTTCCCAAGCTCCGGCTGGAAATCGACATCGATGCCACGATCCTTGAAAATCTGCACGGCGGCGGGAGACAGCGCGTCGGAAATGAGAACTTTTGGTTTGGTCATTGATCTATGCCTTGAATTCGCAGAGCGCGTTGCGCGTCCGGATGCTGAATGATGAATTGCGAGGAGGATGGTCCGGGGCGTTTGACGCGCCCCGGATAAAATGGCTCAGGCTGCTTTCGCGAGCGAGGCCTTGGTCTCGGCGAAGGCCCAGTCGATCCACTGCGTCAAGATTTCGACGTCCTTAGCCTCAACGGTCGCGCCGCACCAGATGCGAAGGCCCGCAGGCGCGTCGCGGTAATGCGCGAAGTCGAAGCCTGCGCCTTCCTTCTCGACCAGTGCGACGAGCTTCTTGGAGAAATCCGCCTGCGCGTCTGGCGTGAGCGACGTGATCGCCGGATCCACAACCTTCATGCACACCGACGTGTTGGAGCGGATCGACGCATCCTTGGCGAGGAAATCCACCCACGACGTTTT
>JBBRGE010000240.1:0-4328 GCA_038241045.1 Hyphomicrobiales bacterium
CGCATCGTAAGTCTGAACGAATTTATCTTCAGCCTCGAAGTGCGGCATCGCGCCGGTCTGGAAAACATTGATGGTCCAGTTGGCTCGGCCTTCGACCTGATTCTTGTTACGATAATTGACAAAGTCGCCGCGCGTACCATGCGCCATCCACACCGGCAGCGTCAGCGAGTGATAGATTCGCATAATGTCCGCGCTGAACAAAAATCCGGACACGAAATAATACGGCGCATGCTGTGCACCATCCTGATGCGTGGTGAGATAATCGTATTCCGCCAAACCTTTGTCGAAATTCTCCGATCCCCAGGTCTTTTTCAAAAAGAACGCGATGCCGGCGCGGCTCGTCAGCAGGCGAAAGAAACCGCCGCTCCACAGCGGGCGCTCAAACAGCGCATGGAGCCAAGGTTTGCCGCGTGTGCCGTCGCGCCATCGTGAGGCCTTCGGCGCGGTGCTAAAGCCGGTCGGGCTGACCAACGCGGCGCTGCGATAGGCCAGCGGATTTTCCGTCACGGCGCGCGCGAGGAATTCACACGACAGAGAAAGCCCCAGCGCATCGATCGGTGCCGTGCCGTGATCTTTTCTGATGACTTCAACGATCTTGTGAATGGCATCGGTCATCATGCGAATGGTGTAGACGCGCTTGCCGCGTTCGGAATGTCCGAAACCCGGAAGCTCCAGCGCATAGACCGTGCGCGTCTTGCGGTAATGCTCGTAGAGCGGCTTGATCTCATATGCCGAGCCTGCGGCGTTGATGCTGTGAATCAGCAGCAGCGGCGAATCCGCTTCGCGCGACCCTGTGCTGGCGGCGTAATATGTCAGCCGCCCGACCGCACTCGCAATTTCATGCCGCTGGCCCGAAACGGGTGCCGGCAAATCTTCGGCGTTCCGCATCGCGGTCAGTCCAGTCACCGGCGCCGCTGCAATCATCGCGTCATCCTTGTATTGCTGCCGGCGTATTTCTGACCGTGGCCAAGAGCGAAATCGCAGTGTATCAGAAGCGACAACAAGCCTGTCGCAATATACTGGAAACGCCGCGTGACACAAAACTCAGTTATCAAGCCGTTCGTCGAGGTCTTGTCGGGCCGCAGGCAGCAAATGCCGCCGATCTGGATGATGCGGCAGGCGGGACGTTATCTCCCCGAATATCGCGCTGTGCGCGAAAAAGCCGGTGGGTTTCTCGATCTGTGTTTCAATCCGGAATTCGCAGCCGAAGTGACGATGCAGCCGATCCGCCGCTTCGGCTTCGATGCCGCGATTATTTTCTCGGACATTCTCGTGATTCCGCATGCGCTGGGACGCGCTGTTCGGTTTGAGGTCGGTGAAGGACCGCGCCTCGATCCGCTCGATACACCGGACAAGATCGCAACGCTGTCACGCACCGCCGATTTTTCAAAGCTCGAGCCTGTATACGAGGCGTTGCGGCGCGTTCGAGCCGAGCTTGATCCCAAAATTGCGCTGATCGGCTTTTGCGGCGCGCCGTGGACGGTGGCAACTTATATGGTCGCGGGTCAAGGCACACCGGATCAGGGACCGGCACGGATGCTGGCCTATCGTCACCCGGATCATTTTCAAACGATCATCGACATCCTTGTCGAGAATTCCATTCAGTATTTGCTGGGGCAACTCAAGGCAGGGGCCAACGTACTTCAGATTTTCGACACCTGGGCGGGCGTCCTGCCACCGCGCGAATTCGAACGATGGTCGGTCGAGCCGACACGACGCATCGTCGAGGGTGTTCGCGCCAAAGCGCCCGGCACCAAAATCATCGGCTTCCCGCGTGGTGCGGGTGCATTGCTGCCTCACTTCGTCGAACGCACCGGCGTCGACGGTGTCAGCATTGACTGGGCGGCGGAACCGTCATTGGTACGCGAAAAGATTCAGAGCCGCGTTGCCGTTCAGGGCAATCTCGATCCGCTCGTGCTGATCGCAGGCGGTGCGGCGCTCGATCGCGCAGTCGATGACGTGCTGGAGAATTTCGGCAAGGGCCGGCTGATTTTCAATCTCGGCCACGGCATTCAACCCGAAACTCCGATTGCGCATGTCGAACAGATGCTCAAGCGGGTGCGGAGTTACAAAGGCTAGCCGAACGCGCGGGCGCTCGGCGGATTTGTCGATGCAAGAACCGCCTGCGACAACGTGGCGGCGTCTGCATACGGCAGCGGCAAATAATGCGCGCCCATTTCGGCAGCGAGTGTTGCCCCCGTCGGTCCCGGACGTGGCGAGGTATCCACAAGAATTGCTTTAACGCGCGCTGCCCTCAGCTGCCGCGCAGCACTCACGGCGTCTTCCTCTGCACGCGGACGCCCCGCCGCACCGTCACGCGCGATATTGGCGCGGCCATCGGTCAGAAGAACGATCGTCGGTGTTTGCCCTTTGCGGCGAATGGAATCCGCCAGCAAGAACGCAGCATCGAGACCAGCGGCCAAAGGCGTTCCCCCTCCTCCGGGCAATCCTGCGAGACTTCGTTTGGCGCGGGCGAGCGACCGCGTCGGCGGCAGCAGCAACTCGGCCGCAGTGCCACGAAATGAAATCAACGCGACCTGATCGCGGCGAACGTAGCAATCGGCCAGCAGCAACTCGACCGCGCCTTTCGCCTCAGCCAGACGGTGAAGTGCCGCCGAGCCGGAGGCATCGACAAGGAAGATCGTTGTCGTCTCGGTGCGCTGCTTGAAACGCGCAAGGCGAAAATCATCCTTGCGAATGAGAACGCGCGGACGCGCTGTCGATGTTGCGGTCTTCGCGAGTTCGGCACGACGAAGCGGCTGCCAAGGTGCTGCGGCGCGCAAGGTCTCGATGACATTGAGTTTTGCGCCGGATCTCAACTCGCCACGCTGCACGCCGGTGGGGCGGCCACGCAGCTTCGATTTCTGCAATTCGCCCGCCTTGCCCGATGAACGAAGACGTGAACGCGCGGATGATCCCGCGCGCAATGCGGCCAGAACGCCGGATGGGATCGCGGCCTGCGCTGCTGCCAGTATCACTTCGTCCAGCGCGCGATCGATGTCCGGCGTCTGCGCGTCATCATCGTTAGTTTCGTCTGAACGATCATCTTCGCTTTTGGGCGGCGGCTCGGCTTGATCGGGTTGCTCGGCCTGCGGGAAGATCAGCGCGCGGGGCGCGAGCACAAGACGCGCCGCGAGCGCGATGTCGTCCTGCGTGACTGTTTCGTTGCCTGCGAAGGCCGCACTCACGCGCGCAACCGCCATCGTCAACATCGGCGCGCGCAACGACACAATGCCAAGCGCCAATGCCGCCGCGCAGATGGCATCGATCTGAGTAGGCTGCAATCGAAGCAACGGCAGTCGTTCCCGCGCCGCGAGCACATCGGCTGGATTGACTTCGAACTCTTCGGCTTCGCTTGATGCAAGCTCATTTAGATCGAGATGAAATGCCAGTCGATCCAGCAACGGCGCGGGCGCGAATTCGTCCTCAAGACCTTCGTCCAATGCGACCACGCCAAAACGAGCCGGCAATCGCAGCGATAATCCATCGCGCTCGACGGCGGTCTCGCCGCAATCCATTGCCGCCGTCACATGAACCGTTGTGGCGGATGAAAGCCTTTCCGCCATCGCCAGCATCAGCACGCCGCCATCGGCCTCTGCAAGAAGCCCGCGCTCCGCAACCGGCCGTCCGGCCAGTAACGTGGCCGATAGATCGAGCCCACCAAGCAATCGTCCGTTTGCGATGTTGAGCGGTGCGCGCTTCACGTTGATCGCTGGTGGCAGGCTTTTTCGCAACATGGACAGCCAACGTTCACGTACCGGACCGGCACGCGAGCGAACGAGAATTCCGCCTGTTCCCACCGGATCGACCGCGAACAATTGCGCAGCCATCACCGCATCGGCCCATGATGGCGCGGCGTTCATCCAAGAACTTCCGTAATCGCACGATCGACGCGCACCGATGAGCCGGCATCGTCCAGCGGATTCCTTCGCAACCGATGACGTAACGCCGACGGTGCCACGCGACGCAGATGCGCGTCTTTGACAGTTTTCGCGCTCTCAAGACTTGCCAGCGCTCTTGCCGCGCGCATCAGCGTCAATTCGCCACGCAGGCCATCGGTGCCGAGCGCCATGCAAAGTTTAGCCGCGCGCTCAAGCGACACCTCCGGCACGCTCACGCCCGACAATCGCTCGCGCGCAGCTGTAATCTTCCGGCGCAGCCTGGATTCTTCCTTCGACCAGGTTTCAATAAATTTTTCGGAGTTCTGCTCGAATGAATCTCTTCGGCGGACAATTTCAATTCGCGTCGGCAGATCGTCGGGCGTCTTGACCTCCACTGAGAGACCGAAGCGATCCAACAGTTGCGGGCGCAACTCGCCTTCTTCCGGA
>JBBRGE010000241.1:0-4305 GCA_038241045.1 Hyphomicrobiales bacterium
TAGCGCAAATAGAACACACGCGGGAACCCGCCGCCGGTGTAGTACGGCTCGACCCAGAGACCGTCTTTCGCCTGCGTTGCAATGAGATTCTGAATTCCGCGCTCGGTGGCCGCATGGTCAGTCTTTCCTGCCGCCATCAGCGCCAGTGTCGCCCATGCGGTCTGTGAGGCCGTGGTTTCCGCCCGCTCATAGCCTTTATAGTCGAGCTTGTAGCTGTTGCCGTCCTCGCCCCAGCCGCCGTCCTGATTCTGAATCGCGATCAGCCAGCCAGCAGCCTTGGCGATCACCGGGTCGTCATGGGCAACACCGGCGGCATTGAGAGCGCAAAGCGCCGACCATGTTCCGTAGATGTAATTGATGCCCCAGCGTCCGAACCATGAGCCGTCCGGCAATTGCGTGCGGCGCAGATAATCGACGCCGCGGCGGAGCGCCTCGCTCGTCTCAATAGTTTCGCCGAGTTGCGCCAGCATCGACACGCAGCGCGCGGTGACGTCCTCGGTCGGCGGATCGAGCAGCGCGCCGTGATCGGCAAATGGAATGCTGTTGAGATAATATTCGAGATTATCCGCATCGAATGCGGCCCAGCCGCCGTCTTTGCTTTGAAGTCCAAGCAGCCACTCGGTGCCGCGCGCAATCGCCTCATCGTATTTCGGGCCGCTACCGAGTTCGCCGCGTGCGCGATCCATCGCCATCACAACCACGGCGGTGTCGTCGAGGTCTGGATAGTGCGCGTTGTTATATTGAAACGCCCAACCGCCGGGACGCACGCCGGGGCGCTTCGCAATCCAGTCGCCCTCGATGTCGAGAACCTGTTTCGGCAACAGCCAATCGAGCGACTTTTTCGCGGCCCCGATTTCCTTCGCGTCGCCAACCTCGATCATCGCATGCGCAGCGAGCGCTGTGTCCCAGACCGGTGAGACACATGGCTGGCAATAGGCTTCATCGTCCTTTACGACGAGCAGGTTTTCGACCGACTGCCGCGCCGTGACGTAATTCGGATGATCCTTCGGATATCCCAGCACCTCGTACATCATCACGCTGTTGGCCATCGCCGGGAAGATCGCGCCCAGCCCATCGACGCCGTTGAGACGCTCGGTGACGAATTGCTCCGCTTTGGCGATGGCGCGCGCGCGCATTGCTTTGGGGAAATACGGATCGGTGACGCGCAGCACTGCGTCGACGATCGCAAATCCCGTGAACCATACCTGGCTCTGATGCGCGGCCTTCGCAGGAGGACCGATGGTCTTGGGGTCCTGCAGAAATAATTCATCGATAGTGATGCCCAGCGGATTTTTCGCCAGCGGCCGCAAATTCATCAGCACCAGCAGCGGCACGATCACAACGCGCGCCCAATAGGAAATCTTGGTCAGATGAAACGGAAACCAGCGCGGCAGCAGCATGATCTCGATCGGCATCATCGGGGCCGCACGCCATGTCGTCACGCCGAACAGCGACAGCATGATTCGTGTGAACACGTTGCAGTTGATCGCGCCGCCACGGCGAAGCATCTCCTCGCGCGCTTTCTTCATATGCGGCGCGTCGATAGAGTCGCCGATCATCTTGAGCGCGAAATACGCTTTCACGCTGGCGCTCATGTCGAACTCGTGGCCGTAGAATAACGACCAGCCGCCATTGTCGTTCTGAATACGGCGCAGATAGTTGCCGATCTTGCCTTCGATAACGGGATCTATGGGTTCGGCGAGATAATGCCGCATCAGCACATATTCGGATGGAATCGTGCAGTCGGCCTCAAGCTCGAACACCCAATGTCCGTCGGGCTTGCGCGCGTTGAGCACGGCGTCGCTCGCAGCGGCGATGCTGCCCTGAAGCGCATCGGCGGCCGGTGCTGGGGCGAGATTGGTGTCGCGTGTCATGGAGTTCGGCATCGCTGACAATTACCGCATTTTCAGGACGAGATCGGCAGCCTTGTCGCCGGAGCGCACCGATCCTTCGATGGTTGCCGGCAGGCCAGTATTGGTCCAGTCGCCCGCAAGAAACAGGTTTTTCCATTCGGTGCCGGTTTTCGGGCGCGCGGCGTTTTGCTCAGGCGTCGCCTCGAATGTCGCGCGGCGTTCACGGACGATCTGCCACGGCGGCAGCGGTCCTTCGGCGACCTCCGCGCTGAGAGGAACGGCCTTGCAGATGTCGCGCCAAATGTCGCGCGCCAGTTCCTCACGCGGCATGTTCACGAGCCGGTCCGCATCGCTGATCGTAACCGATAGTCTTTGATGAAATGCAAACACCCATTCAACCAGTCCACCAATGACACCGACCATCGGCGGCATGTTTTCTGGCGGATCGTAGCGGAAATGCGCGTTCACGATGGCGCGGAATTTCGTTGGCGTCTTGAGGCCGAGCAGAATGGATGACGCAGCTCGCGGCGGCACTGAGAGCACCACCGCGTCGGCCGGTGCAAGCGTGATTGCGTCGTCGCCGAACTCGAGCGTGGAAATATTTTCACCCGCCATCAGCACCTGACGCAGTTCGTGGCCAAAACTGACGCTTGCGCCCTTCTCATGAAGCAGCTTGATTGCCGGATCGACCAGCACCGCGCTCAATCCGTCGCGCGCGATCAGCGGACGACACGCCTGCCCGCCAGCCAGCAATGTCTCGCGCACGATGGCGCCGGCGAGCCCAGCCGAGCCTTTCGGCGGATCGACATTGAGCGCGGCAAGCAGCAGCGGCTGCACGAGGCGGTCGTAAAGAGTGCCCTTGCAGGGAATGGTGTCGCCGACGAGCGTATTGGTGCCAGCCCAGATCATAGGCGCGAGCGCGAAATAGTCGCTGACTTTGGTATCCGGCACGCGACGACTCTGGTCGAACAGCCATGTCGGAATGCGCCCGTTGCCGAGATCGAGCAGCCATCTTTTGTCGTCGCGCAGATCGACAAAGTGAAATTGCGCGCGCTCCGGTCCGACAAGTCCGGCCTCCGTGCCGATCGACCGCGCATAGGCGCGTGTATAGCTATTGCCGGACAGCAGCAAATGGTTGCCGTTGTCGATGACCAAATCGGTCGCAGCATCGAAGTAGGAACGGCAGCGCCCGCCGGCCTGCTGCGTGGCTTCGTGGACGTGAACCTCATATCCTTCATTCACCAGCCGGACGGCGGTGGATAGACCGGCTATCCCGGCACCGATGATGTGAACTTTCTTTTTTGTGGAATGATCGGCCATCAGAAAAATGCGTGCCGCAAGACAATGAGAATCTTCGCCGCCTTGCTCAACTTGACGGACCGGCGCGGCAAAGCAAAACCGCGCGCAACGAGCCGCTCCAGAATGGCGTGATAATACTCGTACATGATGCGCGGCGCACGAACCGTGCGTCCGGGGCTGCGCGCCATGATGGCTTCGGCTTTCGCGAAATGCGCCCGCGCCTGATCGAGAATCTCCTGGCACGCGCGCGGCAGACCGGGATCGGACGCCACGATCAGCGGATCGTTGGACATGATGCCCGCCGATTTGAGACTTTCACTCGGCAGATAAAGCCGCCCAATGCCGGCGTCTTCGTCGATGTCGCGCAAAATGTTGGTCAACTGAAGCGCGCGCCCGAGATGTTTTGCGAGAAGAATTCCGTCCTCCTCGCCCATGCCAAAAACCCGCACCGAGAGCCGCCCGACGGCGCTGGCGACCCGGTCGCAATAGAGATCGAGCGTCTCGGCATTCGGCGCGCGGATATCTGCAGGCACATCCATTTCCATGCCGTCGATGATAGCGATGAAATCCTCGCGCCGCAGACCGAACTGCTTTACCGAGGCAACATAGTCCGCAAGATGCGCGGGAGGCTTTCCCGCATAGAGCGCGTCGATGTCGCGCCGCCATTGCGCGAGCGCTTGGAGGCGTTCGGGCCGCGGGCCATCGGAATCTGCAATATCATCGACCTTGCGGCAAAAACCGTAGATCTGAAACATCGCATCGCGTTGCGCGCGCGGCAGAATGCGCATAGCTGCGTAGAACGAGCTGTTCGACGCAGTTTCCTGTGGAGTCAAATCCGGCATCGCTGCAACGCCACTCATGACAAATCACGGCGCATCACGCCGCCTTGCGCGCAATTGCGCCCTGCCCCGTCGCACGACGATAAAACCCGAACGCCATTGCCGACAGTGCCGAGGTCAGCATCTGCTGTTTCGACAGGTGCACGTTCTCGCTCAATGGATCGCGGACTTTCAAAAGATTGACGATCTTGTCGGCAAAGGCGTCGATGACCGAAATCTCGAGCCCAAGCCGCGTGTCCTTCACATCACGCGCGAGGCCACGGCTACCTTCAAGTAATGTTTCAGTGCGCCGCGCCAGCGCATGCAGGCATTTC
>JBBRGE010000242.1:0-4284 GCA_038241045.1 Hyphomicrobiales bacterium
TTATGACGGAACTGCGCCTGTCCCGAAGATATTTCGTGCAGAGGCGACGGCATCGCGGCGAACTTTCATCCGGAAAAAAGCTTCATGGAATTTTTGCGTCATGCAACAGCGAATTTCAGATCGCCAGAGCAGCCGCGCGAAACGCCGTTAGTACCGCTGGAGTTACCCTGTTCGATTGCACATAAAAAATCGCGCTTTGGGAGTAGCTTATCGGCATAGCGCCGCCCAGCAGTTCGAAAACGATGCCGCGCGCATCCCCAACGTTACCGAATTGTGAATTTATTTTAAGCGAAACTGCGTATTGCGACAATCACACAACATTTCGAATCTGTGCGCAGATTCAAAACCTTGCCGTTTTGTCATAATCGCCGCGATGTTTCGCAGCGCCCGCAAGTCGAATTTTACTGCGGCAAAAACGAATCAAATCCGTTGCGATGAAAGAAAGCTCTGTTATTTCTAATTCATCGCGGTGTTGGTGGTTCTTCATATCAGGGCGGTTTGAGAACCTCGGGCAGGCGGACAAATCGGCGACGATGTGTACGTTAGCGATGCTTTCCTAACGATGGAAGGTTTCGAACCCACACAATTTGTGGGATCGGAGTTCTGTGTCGGATTCTCTGACGTCGGTCTGCGGTTTTCGTGGACTGCGTAACAAAAAGAGACGGGCGCGGGAGATGACCTTTCGTCGGCGAAAGCTAGGGCGGGTGTGGTTCTAAGGGTTAGACGGGCAGGACGGGGCCGATGCTGAACATTGTCGTTCGGCTGAAGCTAAATGAACTTGAAACATTTCATTAGACAGCAGCTTGCCGCGTTCGTCGCGCGGCGAGGAGGGGACATTCATGCCTATGACACAGAGCTTGCAGCAGCATCTCGCAGCAAATTCGATCGGCAAACTTTCTTCCGATGCGCGCAGTGTCTTCGCGCCGGATGACTCCCCGCCTTATTCGAGTACGCGCTGACCTCGCAGCGCCTTCTCTCCACATTCGCAACGATGCTCGCGGCGGTCGGCGCCGGCCGGAGATCCGTCTGCGGAATTGGGCGAAGGCAATTGCGACGGTCGCGGAATTCCATCGCAGGCTTTATCGCCGCACCAGAAACTCGATCAGAAAAGTCACAAACCAAATGGCAATCTCGGCAAAACTCGATCAAGGCGGGGACATCGGACAGGAAAGCTGGGCGCGGGTCAAAGGACGGCTGCGGTCCAGCGTCGGAGAGGACGTGTATTCAAGCTGGTTCGCGCGGATGGACCTTGAAGATATCGGTGAGGATTGCGTGCGCATGTCGGTGCCAACCAAATTTCTCAAGAGCTGGATTCAGGCGCACTATGCGGACCGCGTGCTGACCTGCTGGCAGGCCGAAGTGCCGCAGATGAACCGTGTCGATCTGACGGTGCGCAGCGCGATGCGTTGCACAGCACCCGTCAAGGATGCGAAGGCCCAGCTCGACGAGCGCGCGACCTCGCGCAACGACAATCGCCCCGCGCCGGAACTGCGGGTCGCCGCCACCGCTCCCGTCTCCGCCAGCCACGACGCACTCGGCGGCTCGCCGCTCGATCCACGCCTGACGTTCGGAAGCTTCGTCGTCGGTCGCTCCAACACGCTGGCGCATGCCGCCGCTCGGCAAGTTGCCGAAGGCCGCCGTGGCGACAGCGTGATGTTCAATCCGCTCTACATTCATGCTGGTGTGGGCTTGGGCAAAACCCATTTGCTGCAGGCGGTCACATGGGCCGGCAACTCGGCCGGAAATTCCGGCACCGAGCGCAAGGTGCTCTATCTGACCGTTGAAAAGTTCATGTACGGCTTTGTGGCGGCGCTGAAATCGCAGACCGCACTGGCCTTCAAGGAAGCGCTGCGCGGCATCGACGTGCTGGTGATCGACGATTTGCAATTCCTGCAGGGCAAATCGACCCAGGCCGAATTCTGCCACACGCTGAACGCGCTGATCGATGCGGGGCGACAGGTGGTGATCGCCGCCGATCGTCCGCCATCGGACCTAGAGGCGCTCGACGAACGCGTGCGCTCGCGCCTCGCTGGAGGTCTCGTCGTCGAGATGGGATCTCTCGGCGAGGAATTGCGTCTCGATATTCTGAAATCGCGCGTCATGGCGGCGCGCGCGCATCACGCGACCTTCGATGTGCCGCAGCCGGTGCTGGAGTATCTCGCCAAGACCATCACGCATAATGGCCGCGATCTCGAAGGCGCGATTAACCGCCTGCTCGCGCATTCCAAGCTCAATGCCACGGCGGTGACGCTGGAGATGGCAGAGCGCGAGGTGCGCGACCTGATTCGTCCGCAGGAACCCAAGCGCGTCAAGATCGAGGACATCCAGCGCGTGGTCGCGCGGCAATACAATGTCAGCCGCTCGGATTTGCTCTCATCACGCCGCACGGCGAACGTAGTGCGCCCTCGTCAGGTCGCGATGTATCTTGCCAAAACCCTGACGCTGCGTTCATTGCCGGAAATCGGGCGCCGCTTCGGCGGACGCGATCACACCACGGTACTGCACGCCGTCCGCAAGATCGAAGCCCTCGTCGCCAAGGATATTTCGCTGTCCGACGAAGTCGATCTTCTCAAGCGGCAGTTGCAGGAATAGTCTGCAAAACATCAGCGGGGATAGTCGCGCAGCGGCTTTCCCTGCTCTTGCATCCCAAGCCCAACCAAGCCACTTTACGCTCCCCCGCGGACCCGGCTTGACCTCACGTTTTGCCGGCTGCGGGTATCACTCGCCGTGGCGCGCTCATCCAGCTGCACCCGGCACATTCAATAAAGCCGTGGTTTGGGATCGGGCGGAATTGCCATGAAAGTCACAGTCGAGCGCGCGCAACTCCTCAAATCGCTGGGCCATGTCCATCGCGTGGTCGAACGCCGCAACACGATACCGATATTGGGCAACGTGCTGATCCGCGCCGAGAAATCGCGCCTTAGCCTGAGAGCCACCGACCTCGATCTCGAAGTGACCGAAACGCTGGCTGCGGAAACCGGAACCGGTGGATCGACGACAGTGCCCGCCCACATGTTCTACGACATCGTGCGCAAGCTGCCGGACGGCTCGCAGATCGTGCTTGAAGGCGACGGCGATCGCTCGGTTCTTGCTATTCGCGCGGGCCGCTCGCGCTTTACGCTGCAGACATTGCCGGAGAGCGACTTTCCAGATTTGGCCGCCGGCGATATGACGCATTCGTTTACGCTGGCAGCCAGCGACATGAAGCGGCTGATCGATCGCACGCAGTTTGCGATCTCCACGGAAGAGACGCGCTATTATCTCAACGGCATCTATCTTCACGCCGCAGGTTCGGCAAAGGCCGCAACGTTGCGCGCGGTTGCGACCGACGGCCATCGTCTGGCGCAGGTCGATCTGCCGCTCCCTAAAAGTGCCGCAGGCATGCCGGGCGTCATCGTGCCGCGCAAGACCGTCGGCGAAGTGCAGCGCCTGATCGAGGACAACGACACCGAGGTGAAGATCGAACTCTCCGCCGGCAAGATACGCTTCACCATTGGCGACGTGGTGCTGACCTCCAAACTGATCGACGGCACCTTTCCTGACTATGGTCGCGTCATTCCGCAGAACAACGACAAGGAACTGATCGTCGACAAGAAGGACTTTGAGGCTGCGGTGGACCGTGTTTCGACGATCTCAAGTGAAAGAGGCCGCGCGGTAAAACTCGCACTGTCGGCAGGCAAACTTATTCTCTCCGTAACCAATCCGGATTCCGGCAGCGCGACCGAAGAATTGGAAGTCGAGTATGCGTCCGACGCGCTCGATATCGGATTCAACTCGCGCTATTTGCTCGACATCGCGGCGCAAATCGAAGGCGAAGTCGCGGTGTTGCGCCTCGCCGATCCGGGTTCGCCAACGCTGGTGCAAGACAAGGATTCCAAGGGCGCGCTTTACGTGCTGATGCCGATGCGGGTGTAGCCAAATCGCTTCTGCTATAAGGCGGTTGCCATGACGGTCTCCCGCATCCTGCGCCTCAGCCTCAATCACTTTCGTAATTATCTTACCGCGAGCGTAGAGACGCGCGGCGACCTCGTGGTGCTGGTCGGCCCCAACGGGGCCGGCAAAACCAACTGCCTCGAAGCCATCTCGTTTCTGTCGCCGGGACGGGGACTAAGGCGCGCCACGCTGGACGATGTCGCCGACAATCAGGGCGATGGATCGTGGGCGGTGTCTGCCGAAGTTGAAGGTGAAGTGGGGCTTGCCACATTGGGCACCGGCATCGATCCGCCGGGCGCGGAGGGTTCGCCCAATCCGCGCCGCAACCGCATCGACCGCGAGCCTGTGTCC
>JBBRGE010000243.1:0-4281 GCA_038241045.1 Hyphomicrobiales bacterium
GATTGCGATGAGCCTGCCGCTGGTGTTCTCGAAGGAACGTGGCCGCATCAATTCCGGCGCGCGGCTGGCCGGACTCATCGGCATCCTCTTTATCGCGGTGCATGTCATCCGCCCGGTGGGCGCGCTGACCAATGTGGGCGGCGAAGTGTCGTTCATCCATTTCAACACGTTCCAGGCGTCGCTGATCCTGCTGCTGGTGTTCCTGTCGATGATGTGGAATTTCGGCTTCCTGCTGATGGCGATCGACCGGCTGCGCAATGAAGTCGCCGATCTGGCGCTGCTCGACGATCTCACAGGCGCTGCCAACCGCCGCCGTCTGCTGGCCAAGCTCGACGAGGAATGCGTCCGCTCGGATCGCACGCAGCAGCCGTTCTCGCTGCTGATGGTCGATCTCGACGGCTTCAAGGACATCAACGACAGCCAAGGCCATGCGGCGGGCGACGAATGCCTGCGCGCCTTCAACACCGCCGTCCAAACACGATTGCGCACCGGCGATCTGCTGGCGCGGATGGGCGGCGATGAATTCTGCGTGGTGCTGCCGGCGACGACGCTGCGCGAGGCCGCAATGGTGGCGCGTCAGATCATCGAGGCCTGCCGCGAAACCCCGGCTCACTATGAAGGCGTACCGATTGCGATGACGGCCTCCATCGGGGTGGCGCAATGGCGCAAGGAGGTTGGCCTGCATCCGCAACGCCTGCTGGCCTCCGGCGACGAGGCGCTGTACGACGCCAAGAAGGGCGGAAAAAATCGTTACGCGCTGGAAAACGACGCGCCGCTGGCCAAGCCGATGCAAAGATTGGCCGGATAGTTTTTTGTGGCCGCGCCCGGTGCTGCGGCTTTCCCAAATCGCCGCGACGTGATTTGCTGTGGCTTAAGCCGGACATGGCGCAAGTCGTATTGGTCCGGGCAAGCGCACAGGAGGACACGATGGCAAAAGGCCAGATGAAATCGAACAAGGAAAAGAAAAAGCCGAAGGCGGACAAGGACGCGGCCAAGAGCGGCGGCGGGTCGTCCTACCAGCAAGGCAAAGGCGGCAAGAAGTAACGCGCCGGCAGGAATTTGAGAAATCGCGCCGGGCCGCAAGGTCCGGCGTTTTGCTGTTATAGGTAGGCAACGCAACGCGGAGCGCGCATGACCGCCTTCATCGTCATCGTCTGGAGTGTGATCGGCTTCATCGCGGGCGGGATCATCGCGACCGAATTCGGGCCGCTTTTCGGCTGGCGCAACATGGAAGGAATGTCGGCCTATTTCGGGTTGATGTTCGGCTCGCCGCTCGGCCTTATCGCGGGCGCTGTCCTCAGTTACAAAATCTCGCGCCACTTTGGCGAGGACACCAAGAAGCGCGGCAATTTTCTGTTTCTCACGCTGCTCGGCGTCGGCGCGCTGATCGCGGGCGGCTTCATCTTTGAGACGATCCGCACCCGCGACCATCTCGACAGCATGAAGTGGCTCACTTGCAAGGCGCGGCTCAAGCCGGGCGCGACAGCGCCGGACAAATCCATTCCGGTGGTGTTCGAACTGCGCAGCGACAAGGAAACGCGCAAGTCGTCACCATACGGCGTGCCCGACTGGCGCGTGGAAGAAGGCCGCGCGGTCGTGTACGGCAATATGGAAGTCTATCGCGCCACGACGGATCGCAGCGTCGCGGTGCGTATTGGAGACGGCCCGGTGTATCTGTTCAAGCTCGACACCCCCGCGCGGCCGAAAACCTATTCCTATGAGAGCCGCTGGTTTGAACCGGTGAGTGCCGATGGTGTTGGCGGCGCGGGACAGGGTGAGATGGACATGAAGTGCGAGATGTGAGGGAAAAAAACTAATCGAATTTCAACGAACAACTGCGTCGTATTTTTCCAATGTTTCGTCCTTCAAGCACTTTGCGAAAATCGCATCATAGGGGAATTAGCTTTGCACAGCGTTGGGGTCACCAACATTGCAAATTGCAAGTTCATGGCAGTATGCCTCTTGGAGACGCCTTTGGGCGACAAGTGACTTCGCTGACAAAAGCCCCTTAGATTCACCTAAGATCGAATTGTTCAGATTGATGAAACTGCCCAGCGCCTTGCGCGTGCAATTTAATTGATCATTCGCATTAACGGATGATGGCACAAAACAAACTCCAAGCAGCAACAATACAAAGAAAAATGTTCGAAATTGCATCGTTGCTGCTAATCGAACATCAATGCTCGCTAATGTCATGCAATTCGTCCGATGGAACCTATACGCAAGATTGCGTCATCAAATATAGAGGCACTATGTCAGCAAGTCTGCAATACGCGTCCGTCACATTCGCGTTTATCGCCGCTGGGTTTTGGTTTTGGTCGGCGCGTATCGACCTCCCAGTCTATATTCAATCCATCGATCATGGTTTTATCAATGATGCCCAGCCAAAACCCGTCGATGATTTAGATCGCCTTACTTTAGGTCTATCGAGGCAAAGTCGGCTGAGTGCGATAGGAGCAATCGCGGCCGGTATATCTGCAATACTTCAAGGCTTGACAACCCTTCCCAATTAAATCTGCTATAGGAAAATAATCCTTGACATTCCCCAACCCATAATCCATCTCCCGCCTCACACAGAGGGGCGTTGTCCGGGACGCTTGATAGCGCGGGGCGGGATGCGGCGCCCGCGAGCGGAGTGAGTGACGAACTCGCCGCACCCGGGAGGCCTCGGTTCGCCGACCGGCTCCACTACGGGAGCCTGCCTTCAGTGGCTGCACGCGGCGCAGGTGACGAGCGGCGAAATCCGCTCCGATGAACGTAGAGCGCGATGCGCTTTGCGGATCCTGCACCCGGAAGAACGGCACCGGGGACAGAAAAGTCGTTGCGGAGCGTCGAAAGGCGTTACGCGGCGTGGCGCGGTGTTCGCAAACATCGCCGTCGTGTCGCGGCACTACCAAGTCGCGCTTTTCGGCGCTCCGCTCCCTCTTTTCGAGTGAGCGAATTTAGAAAGTTTTCGACATCGCCGGACGGACGCCCGCAATTGCGCGGGGAGATCACCGCGCGTGCTCCCGAAAAGTGTGAAGCGGCTTTCGGGCAAGAGCATGCGCAAACAAGAGTTCGCGTGAAATTTGGAGAAGCACGATGCAAACAAAGGCGCACCACGAACAAAAACTTTATGCCGTGATGACGCGGATGGCAGAGCTGCGCAACGCGTCGGCGACCTGCGGCCTGAAAGATTGCCGCCGCGCGCGGGTTTGCGTCGGCACCGATCGTAAATGCGTCTGGCGTCTGCCCGAGCAGGCGTTTTGGTTGCCGCGCGAGAACTTGTCCGAGTGGCATGAGCTGGTGCGCTCGCGGCAGCAATGCCTGGCTTCGATCAAGGCTTCGGCATGACGCCCAAATGATGCGGCAATTGGCGCCAAAGCGTCCGCGCCACGCAACTTGTGCGCGGCTTGCGCGTTCCTATGTGAGACGCTTGTGCCGGTTTGCGGCTTTGGGGATCGAGTGATGGCGCGTTCCAACACCACCGACGACATTTTCGAGCCCGTGCGCGAGACGCCGCGGGGGCCAAGAAACACGCGCGGGCCGATCATCGATCAGGATGGCAATGAGGTGCGTGGCCGGTCGGGTGGCGGCTTCGCTGGCCGCATGGGCGGCGCGTCGGGTCTGGATTTCGAGAATATCTCCGGCGCGATTGGCGGCATCTCGTTCGGCAAGCTGACGCGCGAGCAGCGGTTTGCGCGGCTCGATGCGCTCTCAAAGTTGCTCGATGTTGCCTTCGTGCTGCCGGGCACGAATATCCGTTACGGCATCGATGGACTTGTCGGTCTCATCCCCGTCGTCGGCGACTTGCTCACCACGGCGGTCTCATTGTGGATCGTGCGCGAGGCCCGCGCGCTCGGTGCGCCGAAGCATGTGGTGGCGCGGATGCTGGGTAACGTGGCGCTGGATGGCGTGGTGGGGCTGGTGCCGTTCGCCGGCGACGCGTTCGACGTCATGTTCCGCGCCAACATCCGCAACATGCGAATCCTGAAGAAGTGGATGGACAAGCAGGCGCGTCAGGAAATTTAAAATCAGCCCGCCGCAGTCTGCTTTTCGTCGTCGGCGGCCGCGGCTGGCTCAGGGCGATTGCGGGTCAGCGGAAATTCGGCGGCCTCGTAAAGCGTGCGGATGCCGCTCTGGTCGAAGCGGGCTTCATCGACCTGGAGGTAGGCGCCGTTCAGCGAGTCGGCGGGAAGCTGTTCGATCGCGAATTGCACGGCCTCGGCTGCGGTCGGGAACCGGCGATAGGCAAAGCCGGCGCGCTTCTTCTTGCGGATCGCCGCAGGAAACAACTCAGCT
>JBBRGE010000244.1:0-4271 GCA_038241045.1 Hyphomicrobiales bacterium
GAAAATTCGGATGGCGCTGCGGTCTACGCGACCGACTTTCAGCTCGACCCAGCCGGGTTTGTGCGCATCCTTGTTCTGGATCGGGGCATGCCGGCGGAACGGGCCGGCGCGCTGGTTCAGCGCGTCCTTGAAATCGAAACCTATCGCACACTGGCTTTGCTCGGCCTTCCGGAAGCGCAGCGTCTCGGTCCGTCCATCGGCGCCAGTGAACGCCGGCTTGTCGAAGTGACAAGCGAGATGCAGAAGGCAAACGATCTCGACAGTAATCATCGTCTGCTCGATGAATTGACCGCACTTGCCTCCGAGGTTGAGGCGGGTGCGGCAGCCAGTGTCTTTCGCTTCGGTGCCAGCCGCGCCTATGAGGAAATCGTCGAACAACGCCTTCAAACAATCGGTGAACGCAAAATCGGCGGATGGCCAACATGGTCGTCGTTTCTTGCGCGCCGGATGAAGCCTGCGTTGCGTACCTGCGTCACCATCGAACAGCGCCAGTCCGGCCTGTCGCTGAAGCTCGCGCGCGCGGCGAATTTGCTGCGTACACGCGTGGACGTCGAACTCGAGCAGCAAAATCAGGAGCTATTGAAATCCATGAACGCCCGGACCCGTCTTCAGCTCCGTCTGCAGACGACCGTGGAAGGATTATCGGTTGCGGCGATCACGTACTATGTCGTCGGCCTGTTCGGCTACATCGTCAAGGCGGGACACGACAGCGGCAAGATGACCGTTGAGCCAAGCGTCGCGACCGCTGCGTTCGTGCCAGTCGCCGCCGTGACGATCTGGTGGATTCTTGCCCGCATACGCCGCAAACATATCGCCAGCGAGGATTGATTGAAGATTGTCCGCATGCGGAAGCTCAGACATTGAAGCCCGCAGCTTGGTCGGCGGCGCGGCTGGCCGTTGCGATCGCTGCCATCGCCGCCATTTCGATTGGGTTTCTGAAACTGAATGCCGCAGAAAGCGGACTGTCCATCACGGCAACAAAGGTCGGCGAAACTCCGGTCACGATTTTCAAAAACAAAAACGGTGGACCATCGCCGGTTATTGTCATCGCGCATGGCTTTGCGGGGTCCCAGCAACTGATGCAGCCGTTTGCGGAGACATTCGCCCGCAACGGCTATACGGCGGTAACGTTCGATTTTCTCGGCCATGGCCGCAATCCCGTTCCGATGCGCGGCGACATCACTGAAGGCAAGACCATCACCTCCGCACTGCTCGGCGAACTCGGGCAGGTCGCCGACTTTGCGCGTCAATTGTCATCGAGCGACGGCCGCCTCGCTGTGCTCGGCCATTCGATGGCATCCGATATCGTTGTCAGATACGCGCAAGCCCATCCAAACGTCGAGTCGACAGTTGCGGTTTCGGTTTTCTCGCCGGTCGCGACTGCCACCAGTCCCCGCAACTTGCTGGTGATCGTCGGCTCTGCAGAACCCGGCATGCTCATCGACGAAGGGTTACGTATTGTCAATCTGACGGCGGGTGGAAACGCTATCGAGCGCAAAACCTACGGCCAGTTCGCCGACGGCACAGCGCGGCGGCTGGTGCTGGCCGGCGGTGTCGAACATATCGGCGTGCTGTTCAGCCGCGACAGCATGACCGAATCCCTTGCATGGATGAACGCGGCATTCGGACGAACATCGAGCGGAGATATCGATCGCCGCGGTATTTGGTTCGCTATGATGTTCGCCGGCATCGTTGCGCTGGCATGGCCGTTGTCGCGGTTGCTACCGGTGATTTCCCAAATGCCGGAAGGTGCGAGCATAGCCTGGAAACCCCTTATTTTATTGGCTTTTCTGCCCGCCATCGCGACGCCGCTTATCCTATGGAAACTCCCGACGGATTTCCTGCCGATTCTGCTCGGCGACTATCTGACGTTGCATTTTGCCGTCTATGGCCTGCTGACGCTCGCGGGACTTCTCATTGTTCGCCGGCACGCGCTCAAAGATCGACCGGCATCAACGTCGTTTGCATTCTGGCAGAAAATCGCTGTCGCGGCCGCGCTTGTTGCGGCGTATGACATCGTCGCGTTCGGTCTGCCGCTCGATCGCTACGTGTTTTCATTCATGCCCATCCCGCCGCGCATCCCGATCATCGCGGCAATTTCGTGCGGCACGCTTCCCTATTTCATCATGGATGAATGGCTCACGCGTGGCGTCAAGGCAAGATACGGTGCCTACGCGCTGACGAAGTTTGCATTCCTGCTGTCGCTGGCGATTGCGATCCTGCTCAATCCGCCAAAACTGTTTTTTCTCGCCATCATCGTGCCTGCAATCCTTTTGCTGTTCGTCGCATTCGGTCTCATCAGCGGTTGGGTCTATCGGCAAACCCGGCATCCTCTGCCCGGCGCAATTGCCAACGCGGCGATATTCTCATGGGCGATAGCAGTCACGTTTCCGATGGTGGTGCGATGACCGGCGCGAAAACAAGAGAACGCGACACGATTCTGACACCGGCTGTCGGACCCGCCGCACCGCGCGATCTTTGCACCGATTGCGGCATTTCACGCACCAACGATCCAAAGCGCTGCGGTCACGCCTGCCAATTTATCAAACCGGACTATCCTTCATTGGAAGCACGTGTTCACGGCCGCGCGCGCGATCCGCAGCGAACCGATGAGATTTTTTTCGGACCATTCCGCAGAATGGTCCGCGCTTCGCTGACGCCGCCGCGCGAAGGCGCGCAATGGACAGGCATCGCAACGCGCATAGGTGAACGGCTGCTCGAAACCGGAGCCGTCGATGCTGTGCTGACAATGACGCAAGGTCCGGACGACAAATGGAAACCTGTTCCGGTTCTCGTCACCAAGCCTGAGGGAATGGCGCAGTGTCGCGGCATGCGCATGGGATACGCGCCGCTATTGGCGTTGCTCGAACCCGCGCGCGCTTTGGGTTACAAGCGCCTCGCGGTGATCGGAATTCCGTGCCAGGTCTATGCTCTGCGCGCGCTCGAGCAGGAACTCGGATTTGAGCGGCTTTATGTCGTCGGCACGCCCTGCTCGGACAACACGACGACGGCGAATTTCCACCAGTTTCTGGACTTGCTGTCGGACAAGCCGGGCACGATCACCTATCTCGAATTTCGCGCGGACTATCATGTCGAACTTCGGTTCGACGATGGCGGCGTGAAGGAAATTCCTTTCCTTCAACTGCCGATTTCAAAGCTGCCTGCGGACTTTTTCCCGCTCACTTGCCGCACCTGTGTCGATTACACGAACGTGCTGGCGGACATCACGGTAGGTTATATGGGCGGTCAGGGCGAACAATGGCTGCTGATCCGCAATGCACGCGGTGAAGAATTGATCGGGTTGCTTGGCGATGAAGTGCGTACCTCGGAACCGGGTTCGGCGGGAAAACGCGCAGGCGCTGTCAAGGGATTCAAGGACAACGTCGCGCGTGCGGCGGGAGGCCTTCCGCTACGCGCGATGCCGGATTGGCTGCGTCCGGTGATGGGTTGGGTGATGCCGAGGTTCGGGCCGCGCGGGCTCGAGTTCGCACGGGCGCGCGTCGAGATGAAAGCCGTTGAGACGATTCTTCATCTTCGCAGGAATTATCCAAAGCGCCTGAAAAATATGGTCCCCGCCCATATCTGGGCCTTGGTCAAGCCATACGGCATTACACCGCAAGACGACGAGCAGAACTAAGAGCAAAAGAAAAGCCGGGAGCATCATGCTCCCGACAAAACGTCGTCTGCGATCTCTCGAAAAACTTACTTCGGATTTCCGGTCGATCCAGCGGCCGAGCCTATGCCCGTATCCGACGACGTCGGCGACGAGCGCTTGTCTGCGGATGGATTCGCAGGCTGATATTGTTTGGGCTCATTTGCCGTGTTCGCAGGCTGCGCCATCGACGATCCCGTCGTGCCAACCGGCGTGGTGGACTGCGCGGTCTCGACAGTCGGCTTCGACGAATACCCAACCGCCAACAGACCCATTGCAACGACGCCGATCACCGCAACACCGACGAGTTCAGGCAATGCACCATGCGGCGCTACTCTGCCGTCATTTTTGTCTTTCGCGAGCGCGTTAGACGCAATGTCTCGGTTCCTTTGGGACCGAAGAAATCCGATAAAAGCAAAGCCAGCGACCATAATGGCCGCCGCAAGCGTAAAAAACATGAGCCAAGACACGGGTTGATCGCCAACCATGATAGTCCTCCATCACAATGAAAGGGAGGAATGCATTGAACGTGCAATTGTTCCGATGACGTTACAAAGCTGACATGTACCCGCGAAATGCGGTGGCGAAACGCTTTGACTTCGTCAAGTTCCACTGACAA
>JBBRGE010000245.1:0-4245 GCA_038241045.1 Hyphomicrobiales bacterium
TCGGCGTCAAGCCCGACGCCTCCGAAGAAGCGTTATATGCCGCGCACCATATTAAGGAAACGAGCCTGCTCGTCCGGATTATCATGAAACACACCAGTGAAGCGTGTCGTCAATGTCTTGGCACCTTCCTTGGCGATGCCACGTACCGACATACAGGTATGCTCGGCTTCCATCACCACCGCGACACCACGCGGCTTGAGGATGGCGTTGATCGCACCGGCCACCTGCGCGGTGAGATGCTCCTGCGTCTGCAAGCGATGCGCAAAGATATCGACGAGGCGCGCCAACTTTGAGAGGCCGACCACGCGATCGACCGGCGCATAGGCGATATGCGCCTTGCCGTAGAACGGCATCATGTGATGCTCGCAATGGGAATTGAAGCCGATGTCGCGGATCAGCACGAAATCGTCATAGCCGGCAGTCTCGCCAAAGGTACGATTCAGAACTTCGGCCGGGCATTGGAAGTAACCCTGAAACAACTCGTCATAGGCTTCGACCACGCGGCGCGGCGTATCTAGAAGGCCTTCGCGCTTCACATCTTCGCCCACATAGGACAGCAGCGTTTTGACGGCTTTCTCCGCCTCCTCGCGCGACGGGCGTGGGGCGTCTGCCTTGACCGGTGCGGCCAAATAATCGGATTCTGGAATTTCGAGCTTGTCGGGGGCCTTCCCGCTGCGGATTGGCTTGATGATGGCGTCCATTTCGTCTCCGTTCGACCGGTCACCTCCCGCGATGGAAGGGCCGGAGTGTCACCGGTTAATCGCAGAATGTGCGTCACCATTCCCGGATGTTGGGCAGGCGGGTGTATTCCTGCAACTTCGGCATTATATGGGGTACGGGCCGGACGCGCCAAGGGTGCGACCAGCAAAGGTTTTATGCAGCCGACGTTTCAAACATCATGCTGAACGACATCTACAACAAGAAAATCATCGAATTGGCGGGGAATATTCCCCGCTTGGGGCGCTTGGCGGACCCGGACGCCTCGGCGACTGCCCACTCAAAGTTGTGCGGATCGACCGTCAAGATCGATCTAAAGATGAAAGGCGGCGTGGTCAGCGATTTCGCTCACGACGTGAAAGCCTGCGCATTGGGACAAGCTTCATCCTCGATCATGGCGCGCCATGTCGTCGGCTCAAGCGCGCCTGAACTGCGTGAGTTGCGCGAGACCGTCCGCAAGATGCTCAAGGAAAACGGCGCGCCCCCTCAAGGCAAATGGGCGGACGTCGCGTTGCTCGAGCCCGTGCGCGACTACAAGGCGCGTCACGCTTCCACGCTGCTGACCTTCGACGCAGTGGTGGACGCGATCGGCCAGATCGAAGCCAAGCAAACAGGCACGCTCACGCCTGCGCAAAGCTGATCGGCATTCTCAGCACTTTATTTTTGATCGGGTACAATCGCAGCCCCGCCTGTCGGCGCATCAGCCGCCGCCGTTCGGGTGGATGTCAGCGGCGCGCTCTTGGTGGCCGCCGGCTCTGCATTGACGAAACGATCCTGCACGGGCTTTGAGCTTGCGACCACATCGCTCGGCAATAAATTTGTCAGCCGCAATTCTTCATCGGTCAATTCGTGCAGGGCTTCCCAAGGCGGGACACTCAGCGCTAGCGCCAGCAGATCGCCCGATCCGCCCATCTCGAATGTGTATTTCGCCAGCCGTCCGATATCTCGCTCGACGATCATCAGATCCTGCGCTGAATAACTCGCAGCCCTTGCGTCCGATGCGCGGTCGCCCATCCAAATCTGATGCACGCGGACATGCGAGCCATCAGGTATCGTCCGCGTCTCGCCCGATAGCAGCAGAAACACGCACATCGATTCGCAATACGCATTCGGCAGAACGTCGCGCTCCACCCCGCCGCCGACCGGCGTTCGTTCGATCACCATGCCGACCGAGGTATTCAATCGCATCGCGCGCCAGCGACGTCCCATGGCGATGGAATCCAGAACCGACCCGCCACTGGAATCCAGCACCACCGTGGCGCCGCGAAGATTGCGATCCTTGACGAAGTCATTGAATTTCGCAGGCGTGTCGCCCGTGACCACACCCACTGCGCCGATCCAGCCACCGCAATCCTGTCCGCACGCTCCGGCGTTGGCGTCGTACCAGGTAAATGTCATCGGAAGCTTGCGCACTTCGAGGGTATCGCCTGCATATGCTGGCGTGCCGGGAATAGCCAAGCCAGGCACGGCAACACATAAAGCGGCGGCGCAGACCCGCGCCCAGCCGCTGAAAGTGAGCGACTTCACGAGATGCAACTTGGTTCCTTCCCCGCCCGAATCAGGCAACGGCAACAACCTTGTCCCCAGACGAATCGTGTCATGCAGACGTTATGAAAAGCTAACCACGAGAAAGATTCGCGTCTATTGGACTTTGCTGCAGCGCGGCTTCAAATGTACGATAACCGCCGACTGTGGCGCGAAAGACAGCATGCACCGGTTCCGTGGTTAGGAACCATTCAGTTTGAAGTTCATAGAATCGGCAGCACGCACAAGAAATTCACATGAAGCATTCGGCGACGTGTCCTGCTTGCGCCAAGACTGTTCTGCGGGCTCCGCGAAATGCCGGGCGCGCATTGATCTGGGCGTACCGCCATACCCTGTCTCCGCTGGTCGGCGCCAATTGCCGCCACCTGCCGACCTGTTCGGTCTATGGCGACGAGGCGATCTCGCGCTTCGGCTTATGGGCAGGCGGATGGATGACGCTGGCGCGGCTGCTGCGCTGTCATCCCTGGGGCACGTCGGGCATCGACAATGTGCCGGAGAGATTGTCGGCAGATGCGCGCTGGTATCTGCCGTGGCGTTACGCGCGCTGGCGCGGCACCAATTCGCCGTAGATCATTTTGCGATGAAGAAGAAATCCTCGCCGGGCAGCGAACCGTAAGTAAATGGCTCCTGTCGTCCTGCGGTCGATTCCATCACGTCGTCGCGCACCAGACGAAACAGCTTGTTGATCTCCACGCCAGGCGTTGCGAGCCGCTGAACGACAGCGACCGCGAATGGCGAGTTGCCGCCTTCGCCGTCGAGTGCGGTTTGTCCATGCTTGGCTGCGTAAACCACCAATGAGGCACCCTGCACTTTGACTTCGCCCAAACCGCGGCCGGCCGAACGTGTCTTGACGCCGCGCGAACTGTCAGCGGCGGCAACCTGCGACGTTGGCGCAGGCGTGGATGCAGCGGCCTTCGCCAGCGCTTCGGCGAACGGATTGTCGCGGCAAGCATCGAGCATGACGAGCTTCAGTTTCTTGGCGCCATCGAGTGATGCCATGACCTTGTCGAGTGGCACGGCCTCAAGGCCGATGTCGCGGTCGATCGCGATTTTTGCATCGACCGGAATGAGATAATTCACGCCGCTGATTTCCATGCCGTGACCGGCATAATACACCATCGCCCAATCGGATTTGTTGGCGGCGTCCGTGAATGAACGCAGCGTGTCGAGCATCTTCGCGCGCGGGGTATCGGCTGCCAGCGTCACCGTGTCGAATCCGATTGCGCGCAGCGCCTGTGCCACTTTGTCGGCATCGTTATGCGGGTTGGCAAGCGGCGCAATCGACTGATAGGCCGAATTTCCGATCACCAACGCGACACGGCGGCCCTGCTTGGCAATGGTCGCCTTCACGACGGCAGGCGCCACGACCGGCGCGGCGACGACCGGCGTCGGGACAGATGTGTTGGACGTCGCCTTGCCCGGCGTTGGTTGAAATTGCGGCTGCGGCGCACCGGAAGCCAACGCGGCAAGCCGCGCTGCGGCCGTTTCACGCGCCGACTTCGAAATATCGCCACGCGCGGTATTTTCGCTGACCGACAGCGCCAGCTGGAAATCTGATTTGGCTTTCACATAGTCGCCCGTGCGTTCGCGTGTCAGCCCGCGCCCCGTATAGGCCGGCGCGAACTTCGGGTCGTTACGCAGCGCTTCATTATAGTCGGCAAGCGCGCGGTCAAATTCCCCCATGTAACGCAGCGTGTCGCCCCGGATCGCAAGTCCGAGCCAAACGCCGGCACCGCCCGCATACATTTCGATCGAGCGATTCTGTTCCTGCAAAGCACGGTCGAGATTTCCACCGAGGCGGTATGCATCGCCGCGATTGGCATAGTATTTAGGATTTTTCGGCGTGAGGCCGATGGCCACACTGAAATCGGCAACCGCCTTGTCGTATTCGCCCAACATTTTCCAGATCAGCGCGCGGTTGTTGTAGGCTGATGCGCGATAGGGATCGTTGTTGATGAGCGTCAGCGATTTGTTGATGTCGGC
>JBBRGE010000246.1:0-4242 GCA_038241045.1 Hyphomicrobiales bacterium
GGAAGCGATACAGGTCCGGCGCTGCGTGGAAATCGTCCCGCCACTCAAAATCCCGTCAGACGTAATCAATCGAAGTGATCCCCCGCAACCCCACGCTGCGGGAGTGGATGAACTTAGTCTTAAAGGGGAATTGTTAACCGAAATTTACGCCTTGGTCCCCAGCCATATAAGGCCTCCTGAGTATGGCAAAAAAGGGCCGGTAGGCAGGTGTGGGTCCAAATGGATTGACCTAAAGGGTTAACGCAAAAGGGCCTCGCGCGCAGCGAGGCCCCTAAAAAGTTTGCAAATTCAGCACGTTGGTCCGAAAGCCCTAATCAGCGCGGCGGCCGGCGGTTGCGAACCGGAGCAGGCGGGGGTGTCGGCGCACCAAACAGTCGCTCAAAGAAGCTCGGTCCACCGCTTGCATAGCTGTCGCCCGGAATACGGACATTGGTGGGACGCACGTAGCTTGGCTGAGCGGCATTTGCCACCGCCACTTCAAGTTCGCGGCCGTCACCCTTCAACATCGGGATCATCCGGGCGTCGCGGCCGTAAACGTCCTTGCGAATCTGAAGGTGCCCGGCGTCATCGACGAACGCTGTCTGGTAGGTGATGTTGACCGGAACCGGCGTGGGGAAATTGATGTTGGATTCGCCGCGGCCGTACATGCTGCGGATTTTTTCCGCCGTGTAGTTATCTTTCGGAAGCACGATGCCGAGCAGGACGGCAGCGTATTGATCCGGATTCTGCACGCGCATGCAGCCATGGCTGAAAGCGCGATCTCCCTTGGCGAACAAATTCTTGTCCGGAGTGTCATGCTGATACACGAGGAACTTGTTCGGGAAGTTGAAGCGAATGCGTCCGAGTGCATTGGCTTCGCCGGGCGGCTGCGAGATTCGGATGCTTCCATCCGGCGCACGGGCCAGCTTTAGGCCCATCCGATCGAGCACTGTGGGATCCTGTTGGAGCGCCGGCAAATATTCGTTGTAGATGATCGACGGCGGAACGTTCCACGTCGGGTTGACGGTAATGAATTTCATTGTCTCGGTCAGCATCGGCGTTGCGTGATTGCCAGGCTTGCCGGCGACAACGCGCGTGGTCCAGACCTGCGCGCCGTTCTGCATCACTTTCAGCGTGTAGTCGGGGACGTTGAGGATCACATAGGCGTTGCTGAGCGACGGCGCGCCCAGTTCACGCGGTAGCCAGCGCCAGCGCTCCATATTGACGCGCACGATGTCAACCTGCTTGTCCTTCTTCGGACCGTTGAGCGCGCGCACCGTCTGATCGTCAAGGGTGCCGGTTGCTTTCAGATCGTTGCTCGCCTGAAATTTGCGAACCGCGTCGGCGACCTTCGCGTCGTAATGCGTATCGTCCGCGTTCTCGGTGACGTTCAGTTTCGAGCGCACCATTGGCACGCGGGCGTCTTCCATGACGTCCGGGGCCGGGCCCTTCTTCGGCGGCTTGACGAATTTCAACGCCGGACCTTCGGTGATTTGCTTGGACGTGTCCTCGGTCGCGCCAGTGAGGATCGCGAGTTTTGCCTTCAGCGCCTGATAGCCCTTGTGCGGCGGGTTATACCCGGCAAGCGCCACGGAGGCATCATTGGCCGTCGAGACGTTGATGAGAACTTCGACCGGATCGACCGGATGCTCAGGGTAGAGAATGTCGGCGGCGACACGCGACCAGTGCACGCGTCCGCTCTGCGCCTGACGCGCATAATCCAGCATGCTTTCAGTCAATCGGAGTTCGGCCTCGGCGAGCGTATCAGGTGTCGTTGCGGCGGCGAAATCCGGGGTGGGATAGTCGGCAGGATTCAGCCCATCGGCGCCTGCGTCCTTCAACCGCGCAATGACACTTTTGCCGCGCGAATTGAGACTGCTGCCATCAGCCCAAAGCGAAGCGTAGTTACGGTCCTTGTAGAAATTATCGACGGCAGCGCGCTCATTCTTGCGATCGAAATACTTTGCGCCTTTTGATGCAATAACGTCGCGCAGCTTTTCAGCTGTCGGCGAAAGCGTCACTGCGACGTCGGTCTTCGGCGGCTCGACGGCCGGAGCTGCGGTGGTCGTCGATGGAGCAACTGCAGGCGCTGCGGTCTCTTCCTTTTTCAAGGTCTCTGCAACAGGCGCCGTAGCAGCAACCGCAGACGTCGCGGTTTCAGTCTTGACGTCGGAAGCGGACGGCTGCGGCGCGCTCTGGGGCGATCCCGCGTCTATGGTCAGATCCTTGCTTTTGACCTCAGTTGATTGCGCCTGCGCGCCAGTCGATGCGACTGCGAGGAATGTCGCGGCCACAGCCGCCAACACGCACTCGAAGCCAGTCAATTTATTCCTGCCGCTGGTATAGCCATGCATTCTCACAACCCTCGGGCAAAACCGTCCCGACATGGAACAGCTCTTTGGATATTCGATGTCGGAACCCTGCAAATCCGGCTTCGGAATTTGCCGCGCGTCCCGCATTTCTGAATTCGGCCAGACCGTACACGCGCCGGACGTAAGCGGCCAGCAGCCGCCCAATCAACTCAAAGTCAACGACCCGACACTGACTTCAATTCAACATCGCATGCAACGGTTTGCGCATATTGCCACGCGTTTTTTCAGGGCCGTGTCACCGCATCGCAACGGTTCGACTGGAAGCAAGATTGAGCGGCACAGAAGCGCCGCAATTCAGCGATTCGGCTCAATCATCTGCCCCGAACTGACTGGCTTTTGCGGCATCAGTGTCTGCTTCGTCCAGCTTGCGATAGAGGGTGGAGCGGCCAATTTTCAGCCGCCGCGCGACCTCCGACATCTGGCCGCGGTAATGTGAGATCGCGAACCGAATGGTTTCTGCCTCCATCTCCTCGAGAGGCCTCACTTCACCGTCCTCACCGATCAGACCGAGAGTGCCGTAAGCCGAATGAAACTTGCCGGGGGAAACCATCGGCGCAATTGGTATTTCAATACCACTGACTTGATCGGGAGCAGAACGTTCTATCGTCGCCGGATCGTTTGAGCTTAGGTCCGCTTGCCCGCCGACAGCTTGCGGAAAATCGCTGGCCTGAAGCAGGCCGCCTTCGCTCATTACAACGGCGCGATAAACCGCGTTCTCGAGCTGGCGGACGTTTCCAGGCCAAGGCATTTGTCCAAGCAATGTTATGGCCTCGCTGCTGATGCCATCGATCGGACGATTTTCCTCGGCGCTGAACCGCGCGACAAAATGCCGAAGCAATTGAGGGATGTCCTCACGCCGCGCACGCAGCGGCGGGATCGTCAGTGGCAACACATGGAGCCGATAGAAAAGATCTTCGCGGAAATGTCCTGCCTTCACGCGGTCGAGCAGATTGCGGTTGGTCGCCGAGACAATCCGCACATCGACCTTGGTCGGCTTGCGTCCGCCGACGGCTTCGATTTCGTTCTGTTGAAGGGCACGCAACAGCTTCACCTGCGCGGCCAGTGGTAACTCGCTTATTTCGTCCAGAAACAGCGTGCCGCCATTTGCCTCAACGAATTTGCCGGCGTGTTTTTCGGTCGCACCTGTGAACGCGCCCTTCTCGTGACCGAACAGAATCGATTCGACGAGGTTCTCCGGCAGCGCGCCACAATTGACTGCGATGAAAGGCTTGGCGCTGCGCTCGCTCGAGCCATGAATCGCGCGCGCGATGAGTTCTTTGCCGACGCCGGATTCGCCTTCGATCAAAACCGGGATCGCTGAGGACGCCGCCTTCTTGCCCATCGCGATGACATTTTCCATCGCGTCGGAGCGGGTGACGATGTCCTTGAAAGTGAGTTTGCCTTCGCGGCTGTGACGAATGCGTTGGAGTTCGCCTTTCAACGCACTGGCGTTAAGCGCGTTGCGCAACGACACCTGAAGACGCTCCACACCCACCGGTTTGACCACGAAATCATGAGCGCCCGCGCGCATCGCCGACACGACATTGTCGATGCCGCCATGCGCGGTCTGCACAATCACCGGAATATTGATGTCGAGTTCTCGGATTTTCGCCAGCACGCCCATGCCGTCTAGGCCGGGCATTACGAGGTCGAGCACCATCGCGTCGATGGCCTTGGTCTCCTTGTCGATTAAATGCGCAATGGCGGCATCGCCGCTCTCGACAACGACGGTGTCGTAACCGCAGCGCTGCACCATGTTTTCGACAAGGCGTCGCTGAACGGCGTCGTCGTCGGCAATCAGAATGGTCGCAGCCATGGCGTTCCCCGCACTTCTCAACTATCTGTCTCGAATCGGGGCACTCTCGCCGATGCCGATTAACGGCCTCTTAAG
>JBBRGE010000247.1:0-4237 GCA_038241045.1 Hyphomicrobiales bacterium
GCAGTTCGAGAAGGAACGCATCCTCGATCCGCTCGGCATGAAGGATACGAGCTTCTATGTCGCCGACACTGCGAAACAGGGGTTGATCGCCGAACCATTCCCGGAGGATCGCAAGATCGGCAACGGCTCGGTGATGAACGATCCGCGTGTCGAACGCAAATGGCAATCCGGCGGCGGCGGTATGGTATCGACCATCGGCGACTATGCGCGCTTCACGCAGATGCTGCTGAACGGAGGAACGCTGGACGGCAAGCGTTACCTCAGCCCCAAGACGATTGCATATATGGGATCGAACCATATCGGTCCGGCGTCTGGCGTCGTTCCGGGTCCATACTATTTGCCTGGTCCGGGCTTCGGATTCGGACTTGGCTTTGCGGTTCGCACCGAAGCCGGTGTGAGCGCTACGCAAGGCTCCGTCGGCGAAATGAACTGGTCGGGTGCAGGGGGCACCACGTTCTGGATCGATCCCAAAGAAGATATGTTTGCAATTTTCATGTCGCAGACTGTGTCTCAACGTGGCCGGTTGCGCGTGGCTGTTAAAAATCTAGTCTATGGCGCGTTCGAGAAATAAAGTCGTAGAACAATCGGTCGGCGTGTCCGGCGAGCGCGGAAGTTATTCTTAGCGATGCGCGCCTGTTGAAAAGATTGGTGAGGATGACATTGCCACCGTTTCTACGTTTGCTGCCGCCAGCCGCGCTTGTATTCGCTATGGTTGTGCCCGTTGTGCCCGCGTTGGCGGACAGCGCGATGCGGATCATTCCGCCCGACGCCACTTTCTCCGATGCCGGTTTCGGCAAGATCGATGCCTTATTCAAGGAAGAAGTCAGCAGCGGTCGGATCGCCGGTGCAAATGTTCTCGTTTTCCGCCGCGGCAAAGAGGTCTTTTCCAGATCGTTCGGCAAGACCGATGTCAAAACCGGCGAGCCGATGACACCGCGCACAATCTTCCGTATTCATTCGATGACAAAGCCTGTTACGAGCGTCGCGGCGCTAATGCTGATCGATGACGGCAAGATCAAACTCGACGATCCGGTATCGAAGTTCATTCCGTCTTTTGCCAAGGCCAGGGTCGGCGTTGAGAGCAAGAGCGAGAACGGCGATCCTGTGTTGCGGTTGGTGCCGGTCGATCGTCCGATAACGATCCGCGATCTACTCCGGCATTCGTCAGGCATCACCTATGGATTCTACGGCAAGGGTCTCGTTCGCAATGCCTATGGCAATGCCGATCTTTTCGCGGATGGTCTCGACAATTCCGCCGTCGCTGAGAAAATTGCCCAACTACCACTCGCAGAGCAGCCCGGCACGGTGTGGGATTACGGACATTCGACCGACGTGCTTGTCCGGGTGATTGAGGTTGCGTCCGGACAATCGCTCTATCAATTCGAGAAACAGCGGTTGTTCGATCCGCTTGGCATGAAGGACACAGTTTATTACGTCCGCGATCCGGCGCAGCATCTCCGCATTGCCGAGCCGGTCCCCAGCGACAATGATTTCCGCACCGGCAGCGCGCGCAATCCGCGCCTGTTGACGAAATGGGAATCGGGTGGCGGCGGTCTGATGACAACGATGGAAGATTTCGGCCGCTTCATGAAGATGATTTTGTATGGAGGGCAGTTGGCCGGCAAACGTTATCTGTCGCTGAATGTTTTCAAAGAGATGGTCACGAATGCAGTGGCCCCGGCCACAGATGTGAAGCGCGGCGAGTATTACTTTCCGGGCGATGGCTTTGGTTTCGGGCTGGGATTTGGCGTTCGTACCGAGGCGGGCAAAGCCAAGCCGCCCCCACCGGGTTCGCTGGGCGAATTGAAGTGGGATGGCGCGGGCGGCACATATTTCTGGATCGATCGCGCTCAGGACATGTTCGCGGTTCTGCTGATTCAGTCGCCGTCCGAACGCGGGCGGATACAGCCGATGTTCAAGAAACTCGTGTACGAAGCGTTGAATTAAAATTTTGCCGCAGCGACGATCCCGCGCACGGCCACAACAGTTTCCTCGATCATCGCCTCTGTCACGTCGAGATGCGTACACGCGCGGATTCGATGATCGAGCGCGCCCGTGAGAATGCCGCGCTTGTCCAGTTCTGAAATCATGCGTGCGGTTGCAATGCCGCTTTGCGAGGGATCGAAGAACACAAGATTGGTTTGCGGCTGAGTGACCGCAATGCCGGGAATTTGCGCGAGGCCTCTTGCCAACGCGCGAGCATTGGCATGATCGTCGGCAAGCCGTTCGACGTGATGATCAAGCGCGTAAAGACACGCCGCTGCATTGATGCCGCTCTGGCGCATTGCGCCGCCGAGGCGTTGCTTCCAGCGCCACACGTCATCTATGAAATCTTCGCTGCCGGCGATGACGGCGCCGATAGGCGCGCCAAGTCCTTTGCTGAAATCGATCCAGACCGAATCCCAGCCGTTCGCCATCTCGCGCGCCGAAATACCGCTGGCGACGACCGCATTCATGAGCCGCGCGCCGTCCATATGGGTGATGAGTTCGTGCTTTCTTGCGATGGACACGATTTCATCGAGATCGAATTTCTTCCAGATCGTGCCGCCGCCGATATTCGCCGTTTGCTCGACCGTTACAACGCGCTGCGGGGCAGAGTAACGATTTGGCGGAACGATTGCCGCGCGCAGCGTCTGCGGTGTGAAAATGCCGTCGTCGCCCGGCAATGGCGTGATTTGAAAGCCGCCGAGCGCGGCATGCGCGCCGCCTTCGCGTGTCAGCACATGCGCGGACGGATGCGCCAAAATCTCGTCTCCGGGACGGCAATGCACCAGCGTCGCGGCGATATTGCACATCGTGCCCGAAGGCATGAAAACGGCGGCCTGCTTGCCGAGAAGATTTGCAACCCGTTCGCATAGGCTGTTCGTGGTCGGATCGTCGCCGATCTGCTCGTCGCCCACATCCGCGCTCATCATGGCTTCACGCATCGCCGGCGTCGGCCGAGTTTGAGTATCCGACATCAGATTGATACGGATCGGAGATGCTCGTGAATCGCGAGGAGCGGGAGTCATTTTCATGGTGCTGAAGTCCTTGAACAGGAGCGCTTGCGCGGTCAGGGGCAATCGCTAGAGTTCGCCTACGTCTGTTTCTCCCGCGTATCAAGGGTTTTGTCGTGCGCCATTTTTTCCCATTGCGGAAGATGTTCTTCTTTCGGTTTGTCCTTGGGTTCTCGTTTCTCGCTATAGCTGTCTCGATAAATCAAGCTAGCGCCGAAACCCTTGGAAAAACGCAGCCTGCCGAAGCAGGATTTTCCAGCGAAAGACTCGCACGCATCGGTGCCTATTTCGAGCGGGAAGTGGCACTCAAGCGAATTCCGGGTGCGATCGTCCTGCTACAGCGCCGCGGCCAGACTGCGTATTACGAGGGCTTTGGAGTACGCAATGTGCAGACCGGTGCACCGATGACACCGGACACTATCTTTGCGCTTTATTCAATGACGAAACCTATTACGTCGGTGGCGGCCATGATGCTGGTCGAAGAGGGCAAGCTTGCGCTCGACGACGAGGTCGGCAGATATATTCCGGGGTTCTACAAAATTCAGGTCGGCGCTGAGAAAATGGGCCCGGACGGCAAGGCCGTGCTTGATCTTGTAGTACCCCGACGCCCGGTCTTGATTCACGACTTGCTGCGGCAAACCGCTGGCATTCCCTACGCGTCGCTTGCCTACGGTGTCGTCAAGAAGCCCTATGAAGATGCCGATCTGGCTTCAGGCAAACTCGACAACGCGCAGGTCGCGGAGCGTATCGCGTCCTTGCCGCTGATCAGCCATCCCGGCGAATACTGGGTGTACGGCCACGCCACCGATGTGCTGGGCGCAGTGATAGAAACGGTTTCAGGCAAGTCGCTTTATGAATTCGAGAAGGAGCGTTTGCTCGATCCGCTCGGCATGACGAATACCAGCTTCTTCGTGACAGATGTCGCCAAACAGCAGCTGATCGCTGAGCCGAATACGGACGAGAAGTTCGACCGCGATCCGCGTGTTGTGACGAAGTGGGAATCCGGCGGCGGCGGGATGGTGTCGTCGATGAACGACTATTCGCGATTTCTTCGCATGATTCTGAATGGCGGCGAACTCGACGGTGCACGGATTCTCGGCCGCAAGACAGTTGATCTGATGACGGCCAATCAAATCGGTGCAGCGGCTGGCGTTATGCCGTGGGTCTATTATTTCCCGGGAGCAGGTTACGGCTTTGGACTTGGCTTTGCGGTGCGTACCGAAGCCGGCATCAGCCACTGG
>JBBRGE010000248.1:0-4232 GCA_038241045.1 Hyphomicrobiales bacterium
AACAAAAAGCCCCGCGCGCGCGGGGCTTTGATTTTTCATACTCAGCGTCCGAAGAACAACCAGAGTAAAATAATGACTGGGATCGGCACGCCCACCAGCCACAACAACAATCCGCGACCCATACTGCTTCTCCATCAATTGCGCATTTGTCAGGGCCTCAACGCTAATCGGCAAGACAAGTTCCAGCGCCAGATGGATCGCGCGCAGTTACCAGTGTCCGGTATTTGGCATTGACGACCACGGCTCGGCAGGCGGCTTAGCATCGCCCTTTTGCAGCAACTCAATCGAATGCAGGTCCGGAGAACGAATGAATGCCATCTGGCCATCGCGCGGCGGACGGTTGATCGTGATGCCGAGTTTCATCAGTCGGTCGCAGGTGGCGTAGATGTCGTCGACTTCGTAGGCGAGGTGGCCGAAGTAGCGATCTTCGCCGTATTTTTCTTCGTCCCAGTTATAGGTGAGTTCGACGAGCGGCGCGCCGCGGCCTTTGACCTACTTAAAAAGCACCTCGTCATCTGCGCCACAGAGAAACACCAGTGTAAATTTTGCCTTGTCGTTATCGACTCGCCGGACTTCCTTAAGTCCCAACGCGTCGCTGTAGAATTTCATTGCGACGTCGAGATTCCGGACGCGCAACATCGTGTGCAGATAACGCATTGGTCGATTCTCCTTGAGATTTTTGTGCTGGTTCGTAATCGGCTGAGGGAAATTCCGATAGTCCTGAACGTTTCTCCATATGTCAGACGCCTAAAAGCGAACCCATAATAAGAGGCGAGGCTGGAACTGTTTGGAGGGATGGCCGTTATCAGTTGTAACGAAAGGGTTAGACCATGAAAATGAGTGCAATTGCTTTAGCGACGGTCGCGACCATCGCTGCTATTTCGGTGCCTGCTGAGGCACGCGGCGGACGTAATGCTGCTGCCATTGGTTTCGGTATTGCGGCCGGCGCTCTCGCCGCAGGTGCAGCCGCCAATTCCTATAACTCCTATAACTCCTACAACGGCCCTTACTACGGCGGTTACGCCTACGACGAGCCTTATTATGAAAACAATTATTACTATGGGCGTCCAAGCTCGCGTGCCCACAGAAATAACCAGCCAAATCCGGTCGATACGAATCCTTACAGTCCCTGGTAATACGCCAGCATAAGCGAAAGCCCGGCAGTAATGCCGGGCTTTTTTGCTGATGTCTCCCTCGACTTGATTTCGACTTCGCGCGACTATCGTCAGCGGTTTCGAAGGAGAGCAGGATGGATTTCGCGCAGGCAGTCAGTTCAGGATTTAAAAATTACGTCGGGTTTGAGGGTCGCGCGTCGCGGTCCGAATATTGGTATTGGACTCTGTTTTCGGTGATCTTATCGGCTGTAGCAGCGACCATGGACGCTTTCGCAGGACTTGGTTTCTTCAGCGGTGCCGTCTCTCTCGGACTATTGCTTCCCAGTCTTGCCGTCGCGTTTCGCCGCATTCACGACATCGACCGCACGGCGTGGTGGATCTTGCTTTCGTTCACGATCATCGGAGGCATTGTGCTGCTCGTCTGGTTTTGTTTGCGCGGGACGACTGGGCCGAACCGTTTCGGCTCCGACCCGCTATAAATCGCCGAGCTTCTCCGAATGATTGCGTCTGACTTACAAAGCAAAGTCGAACTGCTGGGTGACATGATTGCCGAGGCCAAGATCATCGTGCCGTTCACGGGTGCGGGGATTTCGACCGAATGCGGCATTCCCGACTTTCGCTCGCCGGGCGGACTGTGGACGAAAAATCGACCGATCCCCTTCGACGAATTCGTCGCGAGCCAGGACGCCCGTGACGAATCCTGGCGTAGGCGTTTTGCGATGGAGCCGAGTTTCGCGGCGGCGAAGCCCGGACGCGGCCATCGCGCGCTCGCGTCGCTTTATAAATCCGGCAAGGTCCCGGCGATCATCACCCAGAATATCGACAATCTGCATCAGTCGTCCGGCTTTGCGGCCGATCACGTCATCGAGCTGCATGGCAACACCACTTATGCGCGATGCATCGGATGCGGCAAACGATATGAAATCGCGTGGGTAAAATCGCGTTTCGACAAGCATGACGAAGCGCCAAACTGCGAGGCGTGCGGCGACCCAGTTAAGTCGGCAACAATTTCATTCGGTCAGGCGATGCCGGAAGACGAGATGCGCCGGGCGACCGAACTCACACAGCATTGCGATCTGTTTATCGCCATTGGATCGTCGCTTGTGGTCTGGCCGGCCGCGGGATTTCCTCTGCTGGCGCGGAATTGCGGCGCCAAGCTCGTGATTATCAACAACGAACCGACCGATCAGGATGATATCGCCGACCTCGTGATCCATCACGACATCGGTGAGACGCTTGGACCCTTCATCGGCAACTAGACTGCCGAATTGATTCGCATCGATGCAAGGTTGTTCATAGGTCGCGTCTGATTTGTTTTTTGTCTTTCCGGCCCTTGCGGGAGTGTTAACGTCGAATCAAGAGATTCGCGTCGCGCTGCTGCGTTTTTTTGAATGGCGTCGCGCTGCATGTAAGTCGTCACAGATGTGATCGACCGCAGAGTTTGGGGTCCGGGGGTCATGGGGTCGGACGGATTTGAGTCCAAGAGGCTCGATATTAGGCTTGGCGGTTCGGCGTTAGCCGGATCTGGCTCTGGCAATATTGCGCCGAACGATTTTGCCGGCGTAGATGACCGCAATCTTTCCGCCGATGCTTTCGCGGCGGATGGTGCCGCGACCAATCTCGTCGAAATATCAGGCGTCATCAAATGGTTCGACGCCTCCAAGGGTTACGGTTTCATCGTACCCGACAACGGATCGCCGGACGTGCTGTTGCACGTCACGGTGTTGCGGCGTGATGGATACCAGACTGCCTATGAAGGTGCTCGCCTGATCTGCGAATGCGTACAGCGCCAAAAGGGCTACCAGGCGTTCCGGATCGTATCGATGGATGAATCGACGGCGATTCATCCAGCGCAGATGATGCCGCCACGAACCCATGTCAGCGTTACCCCGACCAGTGGGCTCGAGCGCGCGCAAGTCAAATGGTTCAACAGGCTGCGCGGTTTCGGTTTTCTGACCTGCGGTGAAGGAACGCCGGACATTTTCGTGCACATGGAAACCTTGCGCCGGTACGGCATGACCGAACTGCGTCCGGGCCAGTATGTTCTGGTGCGCTTCGGTCCCGGCTCCAAGGGGATGATGGCGGCCGAGATTCAGCCGGAAGCTGGAGCCCCAGTGCTCTCGTCGCATTAAATCTTCAACCCAGATCAATTCCCGTATTTTGCAGCCAAATCCGCGTGATCGTATGATCGCGTGGCGGTTGCTGTCTGGCATTCGCCGCGATTGGCGGGCTAGGATGTTGTAAATTCCAGGGTCCGAACCGATGAGTGTCGATAATTTCGGCAAGTGTGTTTTGCAGTGGCGTGCGTTGTCGGCGATTGCCATTTTGCTGTTGGTACCCTTCGGCGCGAAGGCGGCCGAGGTGCAGTCGCTTGAGATCGTCAGCAAGTCTGGCATGCATGTTTTCGCTGTGGAAATGGCAGCCACGGAGCAGGAACGTGAAATCGGCCTGATGTATCGCAAGGAGCTGGCCGAGGGGCGAGGTATGCTTTTCGATTTTACGCCGCCGCAGCAGATTTCGATGTGGATGAAGAATACTTTTATTCCCCTCGATATGATTTTTATCATGGCCGACGGCCGGATTTTGAGGATTGCGGAAAACACCGAGCCTCAATCTGAGAAGATTATTTCCTCAGGGGGTTTGGCCAAGGGAGTGCTTGAAGTGATCGGCGGCACCGCCCGCAAATACGGAATCACGCCCGGCGACCGCGTTGCGCATCCGCTTTTCGGTTCGCGTTAGACGAACGTCTGGCCGCTATAGCGTCTCCCTGTATGAGACCTTCATTTCCGCGTTGCAAAGACGTGCCGCATGAACCCTTCTGCTCGCACCTTCGACAAACGCATTGGCACCGAAGGTAAAAGGGTGTCATAGTTGATCAAATTTCCGCGATGGAGGCTATTATGCGTGCTCCTGCTCGCTTCAATTTTATTGTTTTGGTTTTTAGCGTTCTCGTTGGATTTTCTGGCTTTAGCGGTGAGTCGGTCGCTGAAAACCGGGTGGCGCTTGTTATCGGACAGTCGGCCTACACCACCGTGCCGGCGCTGACCAATCCGGCAAACGATGCCAAGCTTACATCCGAATTGCTTCAGGCGGCGGGCTTCGACGTCAAGACCGCAC
>JBBRGE010000249.1:0-4227 GCA_038241045.1 Hyphomicrobiales bacterium
GAAGCTTGCCATTTCAGTCTTTCGTTTCATGGTCCGGTTTCAGCTTCTTGGACCGTTGATCAGCAAAATCAGAAAGCCCGCCGCCAACAGAAGACACAGCGGCGAATAATAAAGCCGGTCGTATGTCGCGAACGGCTCACGCGGGAATCTCTCGCGCCATGCCGGCACATAGCCCGCGATGCCGCGGCCTAGAAACACCAGCGCCGCCGCGGCGCCCGCCAGCGGCAGGGTCGAGGCTGCGACCGACGCATCGATCAATCCGGCCAGCATCAGCGCGATGGTGCCGGGGATATAGATGGCGAGGGCTGCCAGATAGCATTGGTTCGGCGTCGGCATTTTTTCGCTCTTGTGTCCCACAACTGTGGAAACCAGTTCAGCGTCGGTCTTCCATGGCCAGCGCACGCCCGTGCCCCACAGCACATGAAGACTTGCGACCGACGTGAGAAACAGAAAGATTGCGAAGGCAATGATGCTCATGATCGAAACAGCCTCGTATACTGCGTCTCATGGCGCATGCTTGCCAAATCCGCGCGGAAGGTCGCGCTGCCGAGATCGTCGAGCGTGGCGCGTTCGGATTTTTCCGCCACGATGGCGATCACCGGCTCAAGCGCCGCCAGTACACGCTGGCTGTCGGTTTGACCGAGTGGGATGAGGCGCACGCCCGCTGAAATCCAGTTCGACGTCACGGCGTGCAGAAATGCGTGCAGCGCCGGACGCAACGGAATCCGATGTCCCGCCGCGAGAACACCGACAGCCACCGGATAGGCGATCTCGCCAGCCCGCCCCTGCGGCAACAGATCCAGAGCATCGCAATTCCACGCCGCGCGTGCGATCTCGACAAAGGCACGGCCTTGAGACGTCGTTTCCAGATGACGCTCTTTCGATGGAACGAAGGCGGCTGCGAGTTCTAAAGTTTCTTGCAGCGCCTTGCCGTTGGCTTCTGATGCTGCGCGATGGGCGTGACAGAGAAACACGCCGTCACAGAAGCCCGAGGCATCGACCAGCATCGCGGCGAGCCATTCTTGCAGCGATGTTACGTCTGTAATATCGCCCGCCTCGACCGCCCATTCGATCCCGCTCGAATAGGAAAACGCGCCGACCGGAAACGACGGCGACAGCCATGTCATCAAACGAAACAGCGTCGCCTGCTCCTGCGCATCCGGCGACGAATTTTGATCTCCGTCAGTGCTTGTGGTCATGAGCATGGGAATGACCGTCATGATTATGATCGTGGCCGTGATCGCAATGCTCGTCGTGGACGTGGTCGTGATTCTGATGATTGTGGGCAGCGTGAGTGTGGCTACCATGACCACCGCCCGCGTAAGCCCCGCCTTCGGGATCGAACGGCGCTTCGATCTCGATCACGCGCGCGCCGAGACCCTTCACCATTTCCGCGATGACATGATCGCGGCGAATGCGAAGCCCCTTGCCGACGATCTGCGTCGGCAGATGCCGATTGCCGAGATGCCACGCCACCCGCACCAGATGATGCGGATCGGCACCGCGAATCTCGATCAGCGCTTCGGGTGCGGCAACGACTTCGATCAACCGCCCGTCCTCCAGCACCAGTGCATCGCCGCCGCGCAATGCGAGTGCTTCCTCCAGATCGAGCAGGAATTCCAACCCGCGCGTGCCCACCATAGCCATACGGCGGCGATGGCGGTCGTCGTAACCGAGCACGACAGTGTCGGCGGCGCGCGCGGTCCACTTGTATTGAGGATGAATTTTTGTCGCGCGGATCAACGGATATCGACTTTCTCGGGCGTGATAATCTCGATTTTTGTGGGCACGCTGATGCATTCTTTTGCAATCGCGCGCCACGGCTTCATATGCGCGTTCGCGCCATGCGCCATCAGGTCTTCCATCTTTTCCCATTGCTCGACGAATACGAAGCGCGCGGGATCGGTTGTGCTTTCGTGCAGATCGTACAGGATGCAGCCTTTCTCCTTGCGCGTGATGTCGATGCAGGTTTTCGCGCCCGCGATGAGCGCTGCGCGAGTCTCCGGCTTGATGGTCAGCGTGGCGACGACGTAAATCATGAATTCCTCCCGACATTTTTTGCTTCTTGCCGGGAAAGCCTAGAGCGCGGCCAGCAAAAGTGGAAGCCGGTTTTGCGTTCGGCCGCGCTCTAATCATTAAATGGCGCATGATCTTATCGCCGAACCGCTCACACTTCGGCGGATCATGCGCTAAAACATGAAATAGCGCTGCGCCATGGGCAGAACCTGGGCGGGCGCGCATATCAGCAACTCGCCGTCCGCCCTCACCTCATAGGTCTCGGAATCGACCTCGATCTTGGGGGTCGCTCCGTTATGGATCATACTCTTTTTCGAGATGCCGCTGCGCGTGTTCAAAACCGGATAGAGTTTTTTGTCGATGCCGAGTTTTTTGGCGAGACCCGACGACGCTGCCGCCTTTGACGTGAACACCACCGACGACGCGGTGAGCGACTTGCCGAAGGCCGCGAACATCGGCTGGTAATGCACCGGCTGCGGCGTCGGGATCGACGCATTCGGATCGCCCATCGGGGCGGCGACAATCGAGCCGCCCTTCACCACCAGATCGGGCTTCACGCCGAAAAACGTCGGCGACCACAGCACCAAATCTGCAAGCTTGCCTTTCTCGACGGACCCGACAAGCTTTGAGACGCCGTGCGCAATCGCCGGGTTGATGGTGTATTTGGCGATGTAGCGCTTGACGCGGAAGTTGTCGTTGCTCTTGCCTTTGTCCTCGTCGAGTGACCCGCGTTGTTTCTTCATCTTGTCGGCGGTCTGCCATGTGCGAATAATCACTTCGCCGAGACGGCCCATCGCCTGCGAGTCCGACGAGATCATCGACAGCGCGCCCATGTCGTGCAGAATGTCTTCCGCTGCAATGGTTTCTTTTCGGATGCGGCTCTCGGCAAATGCGAGGTCTTCCGCAATCGACGGATCGAGGTGGTGGCACACCATCAGCATGTCGAGATGTTCGTCGATGGTGTTGCGCGTGAATGGCCGTGTCGGATTGGTCGATGACGGCAACACATTTTTCAATCCCGCGACTTTGATGATGTCCGGCGCATGACCGCCGCCCGCGCCTTCGGTGTGAAACGCATGAATGGTGCGGCCTTTGAATGCCTTGATGGTGTCCTCCACAAAACCTGACTCATTCAATGTGTCGGAATGCAGCATCACTTGAACGTCGTAATCGTCGGCAACGCTCAAGCAAGTATCGATCGCAGCAGGCGTGGTGCCCCAGTCTTCATGCAGCTTGAGCGAGCACGCTCCTGCTTTCACCATTTCGATCAGCGCCGCGGGTCGCGACGCGTTGCCTTTTCCTGAAATGCCGAGATTGACAGGAAACGCATCGAACGACTGGATCATGCGCCCGATGTGCCACGGCCCCGGCGTGCATGTCGTGGCAAACGTGCCATGCGATGGACCTGTGCCGCCGCCGAGCATCGAGGTGACGCCGGACATTAGCGCGTGTTCGATCTGCTGCGGACAGATGAAATGGATGTGCGCGTCGAAGCCGCCGGCAGTGAGAATTTTTCCTTCGCCCGCGATGATGTCGGTGCCGGGGCCGATGATGATGGTGACGCCCGGTTGAATGTCAGGATTTCCCGCTTTGCCGATGGCGGCGATGTAACCCTCCTTAATCGAGACATCCGCCTTGACGATTCCCCAATGATCGACGATGAGCGCGTTGGTGATGACGGTATCGGCCGCGCCTTGTTTGTTTGTCACTTGCGACTGGCCCATGCCGTCGCGGATCACTTTTCCGCCGCCGAATTTCACTTCCTCGCCGTAGGTGGTGAAATCTTTCTCGACCTCGATGATGAGGTCAGTGTCGGCGAGGCGCACACGGTCGCCTGTTGTGGGGCCGAACATATCGGCATAGACGGAGCGTTGGATTTTGGTGGCCATCAGAGTTTTCCCATCACGTCGCCGCGAAAGCCGTAGACCACGCGCTTTCCCGCAAGCGCTACGAGATGAACCTCACGCGTTTGCCCCGGCTCGAACCGAACCGCAGTGCCTGCCGCAATATCGAGCCGCATGCCGCGCGCTTTTTTACGCTCGAACTTCAGCGCCGGATTTGTCTCGAAGAAATGATAATGCGAACCCACCTGAATGGGCCGGTCGCCGGTATTGGCAACGGTCAGCGTCACGGTCTTGCGGCCCGCGTTCAATTCGATGTCGCCGCTCTTGATGAAGAGTTCGCCGGGAATCATGTGTCAGTTACCTTTTG
>JBBRGE010000250.1:0-4196 GCA_038241045.1 Hyphomicrobiales bacterium
AGCTTGGCGAAGTAATGGTAGTGGGCGGCGACACGCCGACGCTCGGATTTCCCTTTATCAAGGGTGCGTCCGTGGCGGCAGAAGTGCTCGACCACAAGCGCGGCCCGAAGGTTATTTCCTTCAAGAAGCGCCGCCGCAAGAATTCGAAGCGCAAGCGCGGCTACCGCGACGAGATCACCGTGATCCGCGTCACGGAAATTTTGACAGACGGCAAGGCTCCCACCGTGAAGCCGCGCCCGAAGCGCGAAAAGAAGGTCGAGGCCGCGCCGGTTGACGGCGAGGTTAAGGCCAAAACCACGAAGAAGGCGCCGGCCAAGAAGGCCGCTGCTCCTGCCGCAAAGGCAAAGGCTCCGGCCAAGCCTAAAGCGCCCGCCAAAAAGCCGGCTGCCAAGGCGAAGACCGACAAGAAGTGAGATGATTCCGTCACGGAATCGGGTTAGAGACTGAATATAAGTTTGGAGACGGGCCATGGCTCACAAAAAAGCAGGCGGTTCATCGCGCAACGGACGTGATTCGGCGGGCAAGCGCCTCGGAATCAAGGCGTTCGGCGGCCAGCACGTGATTCCAGGCAACATCATTGCCCGTCAGCGCGGCACGACCTGGCATCCCGGCGACAACGTTGGCATGGGCACGGACCACACTTTGTTCGCCAAGGTCGAAGGCAAAGTTGAATTCCGAACAAAACGCAACGAGCGCACCTTTATCTCCGTCATCCCGATGGCGGCAGCGGCTGAATAAACGGTAGACACATTGCGTCTGCCGGTCCTGTTGACCCGGCAGAGCGCATCAAGGCTCGACAAGGGGAGACGGGAAACCGGCCTCCCCTTTTGCTTGCGCGTTCGTCGCCTGATGGGACGAACGCAACAAGGAGCCCACCATGGTACTCGATTGCCCGACCCAGACGTTACGAGAGACAAGCGGCTTCGTCCTCGAGACCAAGCGGCTGACCTTGCGCCGGCCGACGCTTGCGGACGTCAAAGCCATTGCGAGAATTGTCAGCGACAAGCGCGTGTCGATCAATCTTCGTCGGGTGCCGCATCCCTTTACGCTTGAGGACGCGTCCGACTTCGTTACTTCAAGCGCGAATTCAAAACGCGATACCGTTTTCCTCGTTGAAAGCGCACGCGAAGTTGTCGGTCTTGTTGGACTGAACTGGGAGGACGAAGCGGTGCCTGAACTCGGCTACTGTTTCGGTGTCGATTACTGGGGCAAAGGCTTCGCGACCGAAGCCGCGCGCGCCGTGATCGACTATGCGTTCGAGGAATTCGACATCGCACACATGACCTCAGGCGCGCGCGTTCTCAATCCTGCATCGCGTCATGTGCTGGAGAAATGCGGCTTCAACTGGACCGGAGTTCAGTTGCATCGCTTTCAGGCGCTCGGCTCATCGACGCCTGTCGATTGCTTCAAGCTGGAGCGCAGCGTGTGGTCGTCGATCCGAAACTGGAGCAATGCGACGCGCAACACTTGAGAAGAATACCGGCGGTGAAAGCCGCCGGTATTTTCTTCAATCCGGCGGCGGCACCACGACCGGCTCGTTCTGCACAAGATTACGTTCGCGCAAGAAAATATAGATGCCCGCGCCGATAATGACCGCAGCGCCGATCATGGTCGCAACAGAAGGAACATCGCCGAACACCACATAACCGAAGATCACGGCCCAGATAATCATCGTGTATTGATAGGGCACGACGACGCTCGCGGGCGCAAGGATCAGCGACCTGTTCAAGGCGAGCAAAGCACCAACGGAAATCGCTGCGGCCAAAACGAACAGACCTAAATCTGCGGGCGGTGGTGTCACCCAACCGATGGGAGCCAAGAACAGGCCGAGCGTGAATGTCCCGACAAACTGGCTGGTTGCAAGCACGACATCGGACGTCTGCCGCAGCAAGCGCGTCACCAGCATAAGCGCTGCGAATGAAAAACTTCCACCGAGCGCTATCAAAGCCGGCCACGTGATTGTCTGTGCGGAAGGCTGAAGTGCAATCATCACACCGCAAAATCCGATCGCAATCGCGGTCCAGCGCCGCCAGCCGACATGTTCGCCGAGGAAGAACGCCGCGCCTGCCGTCACGAATACGGGTGCAGCAAGATAGTAAGTGATGACATCGGCCAGCGGCAGATAAATAACGGAGACAAAGAACGCGGCGACTTCCAGCGTCGAGAGCACGACGCGCAGCAATTGAAGTCCCGGACGTTCCAGTTTCACGAAATGCGAGCGATGCCGCCAGATCAGCGGCGACAACAGGATCAGCGCGAAGACAGCACGCAACAATAGCAATTGCCCGACGGAGTAAGTCGCGACGATATATTTGCCGAGCGCGTCGCCGAACGAGAACAGCCAGATGCCGAACAGCATCAGGCCGATCCCGGCGAGGCGTCCGGTCAGTTTGTTTGAAATGACTGAGAGCATTGCTGTGCTGACGCGAAGTTTGAGACATAAATGCGGTTACCGGCGTCGTGTAAGTGTTCGATGACGCTTCCGCAACAGGCCCAAACGCCGCGATTAACCAAGTGCCATGCATTCAATGTGTTGCTGCAAGGATGTCCCTGCGTTACGGATGAGCCATGAAATTTCTCGATGAAGCAAAAGTCTTTATCCGCTCCGGCGACGGCGGAAACGGCTGCGTGGCGTTCCGCCGCGAGAAGTTCATCGAGTATGGCGGACCGAGCGGCGGTAATGGCGGGCGCGGCGGCGATGTCATCATCGAGGTCGCCGACGGCCTCAACACGCTTATTGATTACAGGTATCAGCAGCACTTCAAGGCATCGAAGGGCACCGATGGCATGGGGTCGGATCGCCACGGTGCAAATGCGAAAAGCATCGCTCTCAAAGTACCGCTCGGCACACAGATTTTCGACGAGGACAAAGAGACTTTGATCCACGACTTCGACAAGGTCGGCGACACGTTCGTTCTGGCGAAGGGCGGCAATGGCGGTTTCGGCAATGCGCATTTCAAGACATCGACGAACCGCGCACCACGCAATGCCAATCCCGGTCAAACGGGCGAGGAGCGCTGGATCTGGCTGCGGCTGAAATTAATCGCCGACGCGGGACTGGTTGGTTTGCCGAACGCCGGCAAATCCACTTTCTTGTCCGTTGTCAGCGCGGCGAAGCCGAAAATTGCGGACTATCCATTTACGACATTGCATCCGCAGCTTGGCGTGGTGCGCATTGATGGACGCGAATTCGTGCTGGCGGATATTCCGGGTCTGATCGAAGGCGCGCATGAAGGTGCTGGGCTCGGCGACAGGTTTTTGGGCCACGTCGAGCGCTGTCGCGTTCTGCTGCATCTGGTCGATGCGACCTGTGAACACGCGGGCAAGGCTTACAAGACCGTGCGCACGGAATTGGAAGCTTATGCGGATACGCTGGCGGACAAGACCGAGATCGTGGCGCTGAACAAGATCGACGCCGTTTCGCCGGAAGATTTGAAACAACAGAAGGCGCGGCTGAAACGAGCGTCAAAGAAAACGCCGTTGCTGATATCGGGCGTCAGCGGCGAAGGCGTCCCGGAAGCGTTGCGCGCGCTCGCCACCCTCATCAGCGAAGCGCCGGTGTCGTCGAAAGCGAAAACCGCCGCCGAGCGAGAACCGGAAGCGGAGACATGGACGCCGTTGCCGCGTTGATGTGTATGTTGCCGCGCTTTTAAAGCCCTCAAATCATTGCCCTTCATGCCAAACCCCAAGCTCAGTCAGTTTCGCCGTATCGTCGTCAAGGTCGGCTCGTCGCTATTGATCGACGCCGCCGCCGGAGACGTGCGCGGGTCGTGGCTCGCCGCACTCGCCGCCGATATCGCCAAGCTTCATCGAGACGGCAAGGACATCCTCGTCGTCTCATCCGGCTCGATTGCGCTGGGACGCAGCCGCCTCAAATTGCCGAGCGGCACGCTCAAACTGGAAGAAAGTCAGGCGGCAGCTGCAGTGGGGCAGATCGCGCTGGCGCGTATCTGGTCGGAAGTTTTGGACCATCACGGCATCGGTGCTGGACAAATTTTGGTCACGCTGCAGGACACCGAAGAGCGCCGCCGTTATCTCAACGCGCGCTCGACCATCACCAACCTCCTTGAGTGGCGCGCGGTGCCGGTCATCAACGAAAACGACACGGTTGCGACCAACGAGATACGATACGGCGACAACGATCGTCTCGCCGCGCGCGTCGCCACCATGACCAGCGCAGACCTTCTCATCCTCCT
>JBBRGE010000251.1:0-4181 GCA_038241045.1 Hyphomicrobiales bacterium
ATCATTCGGCGACGCATCTGCTGCACGAGGCGCTGCGACAGGTGCTCGGCGATCACATCGCGCAGCGCGGCTCGCTTGTCGCGCCTGAACGTTTGCGCTTCGACTTCGCGCACAACAAGCCAATCACGCCGGATGAACTGCGCCGCATCGAGGACATCGCTAACGATGTCGTGCTGGAGAACGGTGAGGTCGTGACGCGCTCGATGGCGGTGGATGATGCGCGCGATTCCGGCGCGCGTGCGCTGTTCGGCGAGAAATACGGCGACGAGGTGCGTGTGGTGTCGATGGGCAATGCCAGGCGCGACGGAGCCGCGAGCAACGCGCTCGGCTGGTCGGTCGAATTATGCGGCGGCACGCATGTGAAACGCACCGGCGACATCGGCCTGATTTCAGTGACGGGCGAAAGCGCGGTCGCATCGGGCGTCCGCCGCATCGAGGCGTTGACGGGCCACAATGCGCGCCACGCCGTGAACCAAACTATTCAAACCGCGAAAAGTGCTGCCGCAGAGTTGAAAACGACGCTTGATGATTTGCCCGTGCGCATCGCCGCACTGGTCGATGAGCGCAAAAAGCTTGAGGCCGCGCTCACAGACGCGCGCAAGAAATTGGCGATGGGCGGTGGATCGGCTGGCAATGGTGCGGCCGCGGCGTCGGACGTTCGCACCGTCGGCGACGTGAAATTTCTCGGCCGCACGGTTCAGGGCATCGAGATCAAGGATCTCAAGAGCCTTGCCGATGAAGGCAAAAAGCAAATCGGCTCCGGCGTCGTAGCGCTCGTTGCAACGAGCGAAGACGGAAAAGCGAGCGTCGTCGTCGGCGTGACGCCCGATCTCACGTCTCGCTTCAGCGCGGTCGATCTGGTGCGCGCTGCGTCCGAAGCCTTGGGCGGCAAGGGCGGCGGCGGCAAGCCCGACATGGCTCAGGCGGGCGGGCCGGATGGTGCGAAGGCCGATGCGGCGCTGGCGGCGATCGAAAAAGCGATGGGCGGCTGATTAAGCCGCCGTCGCCTTCGTTAGGTTTTCCGCGACCTTGTCGAGAAATCCCGTGGTCGAGAGCCAGCGCTGGTCGGCGCCGACCAGCAGTGCGAGATCCTTGGTCATGAACCCGGACTCGACGGTATCGACGCAGACCTTTTCCAAAGTCTTTGCGAATTTCGCCAATTCTTCGTTGTTGTCGAGCTTGGCACGATGCGCGAGGCCTTGCGTCCACGCAAAGATCGACGCGATGGAGTTGGTCGAGGTCTCCTTGCCTTTTTGGTGCTCGCGATAGTGGCGCGTGACGGTGCCGTGTGCGGCCTCGGCTTCGACCGTCTTGCCGTCTGGCGTCAGCAACACCGACGTCATCAGACCGAGTGAACCGTAACCCTGCGCAACCGTGTCCGATTGCACGTCGCCATCGTAGTTCTTACAGGCCCAGACGTATCCGCCGGACCATTTCAGCGCAGAGGCAACCATGTCGTCGATCAGGCGATGCTCGTAGGTGAGACCCTTCGCCTCAAAAGCTTTTTTGAAATCCTTTTCGTAGATTTCTTCGAAAATATCCTTGAAGCGTCCGTCATAGACTTTGAGAATGGTGTTCTTGGTCGAGAGATAAACCGGATAGCCGCGTGACAATCCGTAATTCAATGAGGCGCGGGCGAAATCACGGATCGAGCCGTCAAGATTGTACATTCCCATCGCAACGCCGGACTCCGGCGACTTGAAGACTTCCTTCTCGATTACAGTTCCGTCCTCGCCGACGAATTTCATCGTCAGCGTACCCTTGCCGGGGAATTTGAAATCGGTCGCGCGGTATTGATCGCCATAAGCGTGGCGGCCAATAATGATCGGCTTGGTCCAGCCGGGCACCAGACGAGGGACGTTTTTGCAGATGATCGGTTCGCGGAAGATCACGCCGCCCAAAATGTTGCGGATGGTGCCGTTCGGCGACTTCCACATTTCCTTGAGGCCGAACTCCTTCACCCGCGCTTCGTCCGGCGTGATGGTGGCGCATTTGACGCCGACGCCGTGTTTCTTGATCGCGTTGGCGGCGTCGATCGTCACCTGGTCGTTGGTCTTGTCGCGGTACTCCATTCCGAGGTCGTAATATTCAAGGTTCACATCGAGGAAAGGATTGATGAGCTTGTCCTTGATGTATTGCCAGATGATCCGGGTCATCTCGTCGCCATCGAGTTCGACGACCGGGTTTGCGACCTTGATTTTCGCCATGGGGGAAGAAGCCTTCTTGAAGGGAGATGCCGGCAAGCGGTGGGATTGAGGCGGCTATAGCATCGCCGCGAGGACCGCGAAAGCCAGCCCAAAGCAGCATGGCCGCGTGTTTTCAGCGCGGGCGCTCGATGGCGCGAAGGCTCAATCTTTTGGCCGAGCCACCGATTTAAAACGATTTCGTAACCTATTCATATTATTATGGAATTCGTCCGCACGGGATGCATTTTCGTAGCAATTTCCGCGCCTTGAATCGGTTTCTTCAGAGCCTGATTCAATCTCTTAAGACGTTGAATCGGCATCTTGAGACCTTGATTCATATTCTTACGCACCTGAATCAAAACCTTCACGCCTTGAATCATTGCCTTCAATGGTTGATTCACGAAGCTGACTGGTTGAATCAATAGTTTCGCGCGTTGATTCAGAAAGCCAGCAGATGTCCGGAACGGACAAGACCAAAACGAAAATCATCATCGACGGGCCGATTGTCATTCTGGTCGAGCCGCAGCTCGGCGAGAACATCGGCATGTGCGCGCGCGCGATGGGCAATTTTGGGCTGACGCGGCTTCGCATCGTCAATCCGCGAGACGGATGGCCGAACAGCGCCGCCCAACGTGCGGCGGCCGGCGCGGACCATATTTTGGAGAATGTCGAGCTGTTCGATACGGTCGCGGCGGCGGTTGCCGATTGCTCACTCTTGTTCGCCACCACAGCGCGAGCACACGACCAAGCTAAGCCCGTCGTCGGGCCGGAACAAGCCGCGCGCGAAATCGTCACCGAGATTGCGGCAAAGGGCACGGCTGCCATCATGTTCGGCCGCGAGCGCTATGGTTTGCAGAACGAGGAAGTGGCACTCGCTAATCGCATCATCACCTTTCCGGTCAATCCGGCATTCGCGTCGTTGAATTTGGCGCAGGCGGTTTTGTTGACCGGCTATGAATGGTTCAAACTTGCCACGCTGAGCGAATTGCCGTTCGGCATGCCAGAGCGCTCAGAACGCGCGTCCAGTCACCAGATGCAAGTGTTCTTCGACAACCTAGTCAGCGAACTGGACAGGGTCGAATTCCTGCGCCCGCCGGAAAAGCGCGAGGTGATGCTGGTCAACCTGCGCAATATTTTCGCCCGCATGGAGCCGACCAAGCAGGACATGCACACGCTGCACGGCGTGGTGATGGCAATTGCGGAGGGGCGCAAGGGTCCGGCAAAAGGTGGCGTGCTCGATGGCAATGAGGCTTCGCGGTTGCGTGCCCTGCTGGCCGAACATGCGGAGGCGCGCTCGCCATCGGAAAGTGGCACGGTGCGCGGCCTTGCGAGGCTTCTCAGGCGAAACCCGACCGACGCCGAACGAAATTTGTGGAAGGCGCTGACAACCGATCGCCGTTTCGCCTCGCATTTTCGGCGGCAGACGCCGGTCGGAAAGCACATCCCGGATTTTGTTTCTTTCTCGAAGCGCATGGCCATTGAACTGGTCAACGATCAAGAGCCAGAAAGCGTGGAGCGAGATCGCGTCGCACGCACGGTGTGGCTGAAAGAGCGCGGCTATCGCGTGATCGCCGTAAAAGCCACTGATGTCGAAACCGGGCTGGATCCAGTCCTGGATGCGATTGCACGGACGATGGGTTGATCGGGAATAGTTCCTGTAAACATCAGAAAAATCGCCGGAACAAAAGTTCCGAACGCGTCTTATCCCGGCAGCGGCGGCGCATCCGCCGGGACAGGAGAATTCAACATGTCTCTCGGTACAATCATTCTGATTATTTTGATTATTGCGCTGCTGGGTGGATTCAGCGGCATCGGTGGCGGGCCATTTTACGGCACAGGCTATTACGGCGGCGGCGGTCTGGGCCTCGTTGTTGTCATCCTCATCATCCTTCTGCTCCTCGGAAAACTTTGAGCAGGGCGGGCGACATAACGGACAGTAAAAAAGGAGAAGCTTCATGCGGACTTTTTTTGGAATGATTCTCGGCGTTTTGCTGA
>JBBRGE010000252.1:0-4180 GCA_038241045.1 Hyphomicrobiales bacterium
GATCCGCGGCATGTGCTGGCCGCCGAATCGCGACGGCAGCACAACGCGACGATAGCGGCCCTTGCGGGCGTTGACCTCGGTTTCAACTGACGGCGTCGCAGAGCACAGTACGACGGGAATTTTCGCAATGTTCGCGCGCACCACCGCCATGTCGCGTGCGTGATAGTGCGCGCCGTCAGACTGCTTGTAAGCCTGATCGTGTTCCTCATCGACAATGATCAACCCAAGATTCGCGTAAGGTAGAAACAATGCCGACCGTGCGCCGACAACGACCTGTGCGGCGCCCGATGCAACCGCCGCCCAGTTGCGCGCGCGGGTGCGCGGCGTCAATTCCGAATGCCATTCGACGGGACGCACGCCGAAGCGCGCCGCGAATCGATCGAGAAATTGCCCGGTCAATGCAATTTCAGGCATCAGAATCATGACCTGCCGGCCGCGCCGGATGATTTCCGCGACCGCCTCGAAGTAAACTTCGGTTTTGCCGGAGCCTGTGACGCCGTCGAGCAGCGCGACGTGAAACTCGCCCGTGGCGGCAAGCGCTATCATCGCCTCGGCCGCGATACGCTGATCGGCAGAAAAATCGGGTTTTGAAAATGACGGATCTGGCACAGGTGTTGCGATCTCAGCCGGCATCGGCTCGGTCGCGAGTGTGCCTTCATCGACAAGCCCATCGATCACGCCGGCGCTGACGCCTGCCTCCTTCGCAATTTCGGATTTTGCGTGCAGCAATCCATCCGACAGCGCCTCGATCAATCGGCGCCTAGCGGGCGTCATGCGTTGCGGCGGCGTACAGACAAGACGCACGCCCATTCGCACACGCTCCGCGCCGAGATGCTCGCCCATGCGCAGCGTCATCCGCAACACCATGCCGCGCGCGGACAACGTGTAGTTCGCAACCCAATCGACGAAGCTGCGCAGTTCAGCCTTAAGCGGCGGCACATCGAGCTTCTCGCCGATACTCTTGAGACGATTATGCAGACGCGGATCGGGTTTTTGGTTTTCCGCCCACACAACAGCGGTCACTTCGCGCGACCCGAGCGGCACGCTGACGATATCGCCGGGCTTCAGATCGGCGCCATCCGGCACGCGATAAGAATAGGTCTGGTTCAGGGCCACCGGCACAAGAACATCGACAACGCGCCTGGCCATGCCGGTATGGGTCCAAGTTTAGAATGGGGTAAGGAAAAGGGTGCGATAAACCGAGTCCCGTCTCCGGAACATATGATGGCTAAGGCCCCCGCCACAAGCGAACCCAATACGGACGACCCGCGTCGGGCTCTCGTTGCGCCGGACTTTCAGGCCGAGATCGCGCACTGGCTGACGCATCTGCGGAGCGAGCGGCGGCTGTCGCCCAAGACGCTGGAAGCCTATGAGCGCGACCTGCGGCAATGCCTCATGTTTCTCGGTGAGCATTGGGGCAGCCGCGTTACGTTGAAGAAATTCGCCGGCATTGAGACGACCGACGTTCGCGCCTTTATGGCGGCACGGCGCAGCGAAGATATTGGCGGGCGTTCATTGATGCGCGCGCTGGCGGGGCTGCGCTCATTCGGAAGATTTCTGGAACGCGAAGGCAAGGGCAAGGTCGGCGCGTTGTCGGCAATTCGCGCGCCGAAAATCGGCAAGAGCCTGCCAAAGCCTATTCAAATGACTTCTGCTCGGCAGATGGCTGACGCGGACACCCGCGCCGGCGACACGCGCGATCCGTGGATTTGGGCGCGCGACGCAGCCGTCATGGCGCTTCTGTATGGGTCGGGGCTTCGAATCTCGGAGGCCCTCGGATTAAAACGGCGCGACATCCCATTGCCCGGCGCGGGCGATGTGCTTGTCGTCATGGGAAAAGGCAACAAGACCCGCATGGTGCCGGTGCTGCAAAATGTGCTCCAGCTCATTCAGAGTTACGTCGCGGTGTGCCCACATGAATTGCCGCCGGAGGGGCCTGTATTTGTCGGCGCGCGCGGCGGGCCACTCAGCCCGCGCATCATTCAACTGACGATGGAGCGTTTGCGCAGCGCGCTTGGATTGCCTGACAGCGCCACGCCACACGCGTTGCGCCATTCGTTCGCGACCCACTTGCTGTCGCGCGGCGGCGATTTACGGGCGATCCAGGAATTGCTGGGCCACGCGTCGTTATCGACCACACAGATTTACACCGGTGTCGATGCCGACCGTCTACTGGAGGTCTACAAGACTGCGCACCCGCGGTCATAACTTCACAAATATTTCGCAAGGCTTCTAGGCGCCGCCCTTGCGCGCGCGGCACACTTCGGTCAATTGTGGCTTCGATCAACGACCGGAGAATGAAACGATGGGCGCGCACGAGAGCATGGAGCATGCTGAACACGCAGAACACGCATCCGGCGAAAACAAAAAGATTGCCCTTCTGATCGCGGTGATCGCGCTGTTCCTTGCGCTGTCGGAGACGCTCGGCAAGGGCGCGCAGACCGAATCTATCAGCAAGAATGTGGAAGCCTCCAATCTCTGGGCCTTCTTTCAGGCCAAGAGCATTCGCCGGACTGTCGTGGAAGCAACCTCCGACCAGGCCAAACTCAGTCTCGGGGTTATGGGGGACGATGCAGCCAAAATCGCGCTGACAAAGCAGATCGACGCCTGGGGCAAGACCGCGGCGCGTTATCGCTCAGAACCCGAAACCGGTGAAGGCTCCGAACAACTCGCCGCGCGCGCGAAGAAGGCTGAGGAAGCGCGCGACCTGGCCATGGCGCGCTATCATCATTACGAGGTCGCGTCGGCTGCATTCCAGATCGGAATTGTTCTGGCGTCGGCGACCATCATTACCGGAATGATCGCGCTTGCGGGTATCGCGGGGTTTTTGGCTTTGGCAGGTGTCGTCTTTACGGCCATCGGTTTGTTCGCGCCGCACGCCGTGCATTTGATGTAATCGCCGGTCACATTACCTTACCGAAACATGTGAACCCGCTTGCGCAGACGCTGCACGAAGCGCGACGATGTGCGGGTGCGGAATTGTTGCCGGAATTTGGCAACCGCGGCCTTGATCGGATCGATCTGAGCCTTCGACCACGCCCGCGCGATGAGAACCCAGCCATAGAGTTTCTCGAACCAGCGCATCTGCAGAAGTTTGTCGCGCGTCACGTCAAATACGAAAGCCGTGACGCCGACGCCGAGCAATTTTGCGAACACAATAACGATGGCCGCACTGAAGAAATATTTATGCGCCAGCAGCCACAGTCCGATCACCTTCAACGGCAGCAGCGGGATCAGCGGAACGATGAAAACGATCAGCGTCGCGCCCGGAGAAAGATGCTTGACCCGCGCGGCTAGCCAATCCTTCACCGCGCGCAACGGTATGCGATCAACAACCCAGGCAACGACGGGCTCAAGGCGCTCCCAGAGCCAAGCCTCGATCAGAAAGATCAGCGCAAGCGCGACCCACAATGGACGAAACAGCCGGCGCATTCTGCCCTCTCGTTCGTCGGTGACCGGCGTTCTGCCGGAGGTTAGCGAGATCAGCAAAAGTGGAAACCGGTTTTGCGTCTGATCGCGCGCCGAATTTTAGCTGAGCATGATCCTATCGCCAAACCGCTTCACACTTTGGCGGATCATGCGATCACATATGGATGGCGCGTTTGCCAACGGCAAGCGCCGCTTCCTTGACGGCTTCCGAACGGGTCGGATGTGCGTGACAGGTACGAGCCAGATCCTCCGCGGATCCACCAAATTCCATCAAAACCGCGGCTTCGTGAATCATTTCCCCGGCCTCGGCGCCGACAATGTGCGCGCCAAGGACGCGGTCCGTTTTCGCATCTGCGAGAATCTTCACAAACCCATCGGTAGTCTGGTTCACTTTGGTCCGCGCATTGGCCGTGAACGGGAATTTCCCGACCGTGTAGGCAACGCCAGCCTGCTTCAATTCTTCTTCGGTCTTGCCGACCGATGCGACTTCCGGAAAGGTGTAGACCACACCGGGAATGACATCGTAGTTGGTATGACCCGCCTGCCCCGCGAGAATTTCGGCAATCGCGACGCCTTCATCTTCGGCCTTGTGGGCAAGCATCGGTCCCACGGTCACATCGCCAATGGCATAAATACCTTTGACGCTGGTCGCGAAATGTCCATCGGTCTGCACTCGACCGCGCTGATCGAGCGCAATGCCCGCTTCCTTCAATCCCAATCCTTCGGTGTAAGGCACGCGGCCGACCGCAAC
>JBBRGE010000253.1:0-4178 GCA_038241045.1 Hyphomicrobiales bacterium
GCCCCCGCGTCTTGCTGAGACGGCTCCGCGAAACGATGGCCGAACAGGTCAGCGCGCAGGAGCGCCTCGACAAGATCGTGGTTCTCATCGCCGCCAACATGGTGGCGGAGGTCTGCTCGACCTATGTGCTGCGCGTCGATAGCACGCTCGAACTCTACGCCACCGAAGGCTTGAACCGCGACGCCGTCCACCAAACGGTTTTGAATGCGCATGAAGGTCTCGTCGGCCTCGTCGCCAGCGAGGCGAACCCGCTGAATCTGTCGAACGCACAATCGCATCCGGCCTTCTCGTATCGCCCGGAAACCGGCGAAGAAATTTATCACTCTTTCCTCGGCGTCCCGATCTTGCGGTCGGGTAATACGCTCGGCGTGCTCGTCGTGCAGAACCGCGCGCATCGCACTTACGTCGAGGAAGAAGTCGAAGCGCTGCAGACCACCGCGATGGTGCTCGCGGAGATGATCGCGTCCGGCGAGTTGTCGTCGATCGCCACGCCCGGCGCGGAACCTGCTGCGCGCCATTCGCTACATAAAACCGGAGCTGTTCTGTCGGACGGCATCGCGCTTGGACACGTGGTGCTGCATGAGCCTCGCGTCGTCATCACCAACTACATCGCTGAAGACTTGCCGAAAGAATTGAAGCGCCTCGATACCGCAATCCTCAAGCTGCGCGCCGACCTCGATCGTATGCTCGAGCGCGGCGATGTTGCGGACGGCGGCGAACATCGCGACGTTCTCGAAGCTTATCGGATGTTTGCGAATGACCAAGGCTGGCAGCACAAGCTGCACGAAGCCGTTGCGACCGGCCTCACCGCCGAAGCCGCCGTTGAACGTGTGCAGTCCGATACGCGCGCGCGCATGTTACGTTCGACCGATCCTTATTTGCGCGATCGTTTGCACGATCTGGAAGACCTCGGTCATCGCCTGATGCGCCAGCTTGTGGGACAGGACCACGCGCCCTCGCGCGAGCAATTGCCCGACAACGCCATTCTGATCGCACGCGCGATGGGGCCGGCCGCATTGCTGGATTATGACCGCAAACGCTTGCGCGGACTTGTGCTGGAGGAAGGCACCGCCAACTCGCACGTCTCCATCGTTGCGCGCGCGTTGGGCATTCCTGCGGTCGGCGAAATTCCGAATGCTGCGGGTCTGGCCGACCCCGGCGACGGGATCATTGTCGATGGCACGTCGGGCTCGATCTACATTCGTCCGTCGCAGGAAATTCAATCGGCCTATGCCGAGCGTGTTCGGTTTCGAGCAAAACGCCAGGAGCAGTATCGCGAATTGCGCGACAAGCCTTGTGTGACGAAAGACGGTCAACCGATCGACCTCATGATTAATGCAGGTCTCGTGATCGACCTTCCGCATATTGAGGATACGGGCTCGTCCGGCATTGGGCTGTTCAGAACAGAGCTGCAGTTCATGGTCGGTCAAAGCCTGCCGCGCACCAGTGAACAGCTTGCGCTGTATCGCACGGTGCTCGACGCGGCGGGCGACAAGCCGGTCACATTCCGCACGCTCGACATCGGCGGCGACAAGGCGCTGCCGTATATGGATACGATCGTGGAAGAGAACCCCGCGCTCGGCTGGCGCGCCATTCGTCTTGGCCTTGATCGGCCGGGACTGCTGCGCGGTCAGGTGCGTGCGCTGTTGCGCGCAGCTTCGGGGCGATATCTGCGCGTGATGTTTCCGATGATCTCGCAGGTCGATGAATTCGATCAGGCCAAGCTCGTGATCGAACGCGAGCTGACTTATCTGCGCCAGCATGGGCACACGCTTCCCGAACGCATCGACGTCGGGACGATGGTGGAAGTACCGGCCCTTCTGTATCAGATGGACGAATTGCTCAAGCGCGTCGATTTTATTTCGGTCGGGTCCAATGACCTGTTTCAATTTTTATTCGCGGTCGATCGCGGTAATTCCAGAGTGACCGACCGCTTCGACACACTGTCTGCACCTATTCTGCGCGCGTTGCGCGATATCGCGTTGAAAGCCAACGCCGCCAAGAAAAGCGTTTCTTTGTGCGGCGAAATGGCGTCGCAACCCCTTGGGGCGCTTGCGTTAATCGCACTGGGGTATCGTTCGTTGTCGCTTTCGGCGACCGCGCATGGGCCGGTCAAAGCGCTGATCCTTGAACTTGATGCAAAAAAAGCTGCGGCGATGATCGCGCCTCTCCTCGATGCTCCGGCCGGAAGCGTTTCGTTGCGCGCGAAGCTGATGGAATTTGCCGATGCCGAAGGGCTTTCGCTTTAGCGGGCCTGTCTCAGGTATTGCACGAAGCCGTCGACCAGACAGTCCAATCGCCATCAGAGAATTTCTCCATGTTGCCCGAAGCCAAACTCGATACATTGCTGGCCCGCCACGCGTCGCTCGAAGCCGAGCTGCTCGGCAAGGTGAACTCCGAAACTTACGTTCGCATTACCCGCGAACTCAGTGAACTCACACCGGTCGTGAATGCCGTGAAGGCGTATCGTGCGGCGGCTGAGGAAATTGCCGATCTCGACGCGCTGATCGCCGATCCGAAAACCGAAGGCGACATGCGCGCCATGGTCGAATCCGAGCGGCCGCAACTCGCCGCACGACGCGACGAGCTTGCCCAGAATATCCGCGTTGCATTGCTCCCGAAGGACGCCATGGATGAACGCAACGTCGTGCTTGAAATCCGCGCAGGCACCGGCGGCGATGAAGCCTCACTGTTCGCAGGCGATCTGTTTCGGATGTATGAGCGTTTCGCGGCGCTCCAAGGCTGGAAGGTCGAACTGATTTCAGCCAGCGAAGGCAGCATGGGTGGCTACAAGGAGATCATTGCCGAAGTCAAAGGCCGTGGCGCATTCGCCAAACTGAAATTCGAATCCGGCACCCATCGCGTCCAGCGCGTACCCGATACCGAGACGCAAGGCCGCATTCACACCTCGGCCGCAACGGTCGCCGTATTGCCGGAAGCCGAAGAGGTCGATGTTACGATCAAGACCGACGATTTGCGGATCGAGACCATGCGGGCGCAAGGCGCCGGCGGCCAGCACGTCAACAAAACCGAGTCGGCAATCCGCATCACCCACATTCCGACCGGCATCGTGGTCAACATGCAGGACAGCCGCTCGCAGCATAAGAACCGCGCGTCGGCGATGAACATCCTGCGCTCGCGTATCTACGACGCGGAGCGTCAGCGCATCGACGCTGCACGCTCAGCCGAGCGCAAGGGTCAAGTCGGTTCGGGCGACCGCTCTGAGCGCATCCGGACCTACAATTTTCCGCAAGGCCGCGTTACCGATCACCGCATCAATCTCACCCTCTACAAACTCCCACAGGTCGTCGCAGGTGAAGCGCTCGGTGAAATCGTCGGAGCATTGACGACGGAACATCAGGCAGCCCAACTCGCCGAACAGGGCGGCGGCGCGTGAACGAACGACCTGGTTTGACCGTCGAAGCCGCTCGCCGCGAAGCCGCAGCGAGACTGAGATCAGCCGGACTCGACTCGCCGGAGTTGGATGCGCGACTATTGATCGGCGCGGTGATGAACCAGAATCACACAGCGCTGTCGATTCAGGCCTCCCGCATTGTCACGCGCAGCGAAGCCGAGGCGATCGAGAAATTCGTCTTGCGGCGAATTGCACGCGAGCCCATCGCACGCATCCTCGGCGTAAAGGAATTCTGGGGACTGGATTTCGTGCTGTCGCCGGCAACGCTGATCCCGCGCCCCGATACCGAAACCGTTGTCAGCGCCGCGCTGGAGTTTCTTCGCGATCAAGACAAACTGGCCAACGACATTCATATCGCAGATATCGGCACCGGCTCGGGCGCTATCCTGCTCGCGCTTCTTTCGGAATGCCCGGCGGCGCGTGGCGTCGGCACCGACATCAGCGAAGATGCGCTTGAGACCGCCATCATCAATGCCAAAAATCTTGAACTCGCTGACAGAGCCGCATTCGTGAAGTCAGATTATGCGGCGGCGTTATCGGGTCCATTCGATCTCATCGTGTCGAACCCGCCATACATTGCGACCGAGGACATTGCCAAACTCGAGATCGATGTTCGCGACCACGATCCGCATCTCGCGCTGGACGGCGGCTTGGACGGCCTCGACTCATATCGAATCATCGCCCCTCAAGCTGCGCGATTGCTGGTGTCCGGCGGCGCACTCATCGTCGAAGTCGGGTACAATCAGGCGGCCGATGTGGCCAA
>JBBRGE010000254.1:0-4164 GCA_038241045.1 Hyphomicrobiales bacterium
CCGTGATCGTTGCGGATGTGTATGCGGCAGGTGAAGCGTCGATTGTCGGAATTGATCGCGACAATTTCGTGCTGGGTCTGCGAACGCATGGTCATCGCGAAGTCATTCCGCTGGACAATGCGGCGGCGCTTGCGGGCGTGGTCAAAAGCGTTGCGAAGCCGGATGATTTTGTCGTGCTGCTCGGCGCGGGCAACATCACGCAATGGGCTTATGCGTTGCCTGACGAATTGAAGGCGCTGGGGAAATAAGCGTGAGCTTTCCCGACATCAGCCACGATCTCAAATCCGCGATGCCGGATTTGCGCGGACGGCTGTTGGCGAATGAGCGGCTTGCGCCGCTGACTTGGTTTCGTGTCGGCGGCCCGGCGCAGATTCTATACACACCTGCCGATGAAGACGATCTGGCTTATTTCTTGTCGAGATTGGCGAAAGATATCCCGGTTTATGTCGTCGGCGTCGGATCGAACCTGATCGTGCGCGATGGCGGCATCGAGGGTGTTGTCATTCGCCTGACACCCAAGGGATTTAGCGAACTCAAAACCGACGGCGACACGCTACGTGCGGGCGCTTCGGTGTTGGATAAGCGCGTCGCCGAAGTTGCTGCTGCTGCAAATATCGGCGGGTTGGAATTTTATTTTGGAATTCCCGGCACTATCGGCGGCGCGTTGCGGATGAATGCCGGTGCGAACGACGGCGAGACCAAGGATGTGTTAGTGGAAGCCACAGGCATTGGCCGCGACGGCAAGAAACATGTCTTCTCCAATGCCGACATGAAATTCCTCTATCGCAATTCCGGCGTCGATCCGTCGATCATTTTCACCTCCGCGTTGTTTCGCGGGAAAATCACCGACCCAGAATCGATCCGCGCGCGCATGAACGAAGTTCAAACCCATCGGGAAACGGCGCAGCCGATCCGCGAGAAAACCGGCGGCTCGACTTTTAAGAACCCACCGGGTCACAGCGCGTGGAGGCTGGTGGATTCAGCGGGATGCCGTGGCTTGAAGGTCGGCGGCGCACAAGTCTCCGAGATGCACTGCAACTTTTTAATCAACGCCGGCAATGCTACCGGGCATGATATCGAAAGCCTCGGCGAAACAGTTCGCGCGCGGGTGAAGGAACACTCCGGCATCGAGCTGCAATGGGAAATCAAGCGGATCGGACAGGCCTGATGGCAAAACACGTCGCGGTGCTGATGGGCGGATGGTCGTCGGAGCGTGAAGTCTCGCTGCGTTCGGGCAATGCCTGCGCCGATGCACTCGAGCGCAAGGGCTATCGCGTGACGCGGGTCGATGTGAAACCTGACGTTGCGACCGTTCTGGAAAAACTCAAGCCCGATGTCGCGCTGGTGATGTTGCATGGACGTCCGGGCGAAGACGGCACCATTCAGGGCGTGCTCGAAACCATTGGATTGCCCTACACGCATTCGGGCGTTCTCTCGTCGTCGCTGGCGATGCAGAAGGATCTCGCCAAGACCGTGATGGCAACCGCTGGCGTGCCGGTCGCCGAAGGGCTGACATTGCCGCGCGCCGAAGTGGCCAAGGGCCATGCAATGAAGCCGCCTTACGTCATCAAACCGGTCGCTGATGGGTCAAGCGTCGGCGTGTTTATCGTCACTGAAGACCACGCCCATCCGCCGCAGGAGCTTTTTAGTCCCGACTGGCCCCATGGCGACCAGATTCTGGTCGAGAAATACATCGCCGGAAAGGAACTGACCTGTGCGGTCATCAAGGGCAAGGCGACCGAGGTGATCGAGATCGAATCTTCGCTCAAATTCTATGATTACGAGGCAAAGTATTCAAAAGGCGGATCAAAACACATCCTGCCTGCACCTCTTTTACCATTTGTTTACCAGGAGGTCCGAAGGTTGACGCTGGCGGCGCATGTGGCGCTCGGTTGCCGGGGCGTGAGCCGTGCGGATTTCCGTTACGACGATCGCATCGAGGGGATTGGCGGATTGATCTGCCTCGAAGTGAACACCCAACCCGGAATGACCGAGACGTCACTTGTTCCAGAGCTTGCCGCTTATGCGGGCGTAATATTTGACGAGTTGGTTCAATGGATGGTGGAGGACGCCTCTCTCGGTCGGTAAGACAGTCGGGGCCTCAATCTAACCTGGACAAAAAAGCCGCTCGCAGGCAAGCGCGCAAGGTTGCGCGTTCCCGCGCGCCCGAGCCTGTGTTGCGTGCCGCAGCACCTCCGGTCTTTCACGAACATGATCGCAACAGCCACATCGCCACGCTGGAGCGTTGGTTGCCGCGCGGCGTGGGCCTCTCGGCGCTCATTTTCTTCTTTATCGTCGCTGGAACTTTCGGCGTCATCAAAGGCGGCCAGGCTGACAATTTCCTCGGTGCATTGAGTGACACGCGAAATGCTGCGGCGAATGCTGTGGGCTTCAAAATCACCAACGTTTCAATTATCGGTCGCAAGCAACTCACGCAGGACGAAATCCTGGCCGTCGGCGGCGTCAATGGCCGCTCCTCGTTGCTTTTCCTCAACGCTGCCGACGTCCGCGACCGGCTGAAATCCGATCCCTGGATAGGCGATGCGACCGTTCAGAAGCTCTATCCCGGCAAACTCCTGATCGACATCACCGAGCGCGCGCCTTACGCGCTGTGGCAGCAGGAGGGCCGCGTGTCCGTGATCGCGCAGGACGGCACAGTTCTTGAACCTTTTGTCGCGAGCCGTTTCGTCACATTGCCGCTTGTGGTCGGCAAGGGTGCGGAAACACGCGCGAAAGATTTTCTCGACCTGCTGACGTACTACCCGCATGTGCGCTCTCAGGTGAATGCCATTGTGTTTGTCGGCGAACGCCGCTGGAACCTGCGGTTCAATAACGGTCTCGATATTCGCCTGCCGGAAACCAATTTGAACGGCGCGTTGGAGACGCTGACCAAGCTCGACAAGCAGGACAATCTGTTCTCGCGCGACATCGCTGCCATCGACATGCGGCTCCCGGATCGCCTCACGGTCCGGCTCTCAGAAGATGCGGCAAAAGCGCGCGACGAAATGCTCAAAGGCAGGAAACCGAAAAAGAAGGCTGGTGACGCATGACCAGTCTCGATGGCATACAGACCCCGAAGACGCGCCAGATGCCGCCCACCAAGACGGCGCTGGTGGCAGCCCTCGACATCGGCACAAGCAAAATCGCCTGCCTTATTGCGCGATTGAAGCCATGCCCGCCGAGCGAAGCGCTGCGCGGCCGCAGTCACTCCATTGAAATAATTGGGTTGAGCCACATTCAATCGCGTGGCGTGAAGGCCGGCGCGGTCGCCGATCTGAGTGCCTGCGAGCAAGCCGTGCGCCATGCGGTGGCGCTGGCCGAGCGGATGGCCAAGGTTCGTGTTGAATCCGTTCTTCTGTCGGTCTCGGCGGGCCGACTGCACGGGGAACTCGTCGAAGCATCCTCTGAAATTCGCAGCGGCGCGGTGACATCTGCTGACATGTCCCGCGTCATGAGCACGGGAATGCGCCACGCCACGCCGCGCGGACGAACAGTGCTTCACACAATTCCGCTCGGCTATTCACTCGATGGCGTCAAAGGCATTCGCGACCCGCGTGGCATGGTCGCACGCGAATTCGGGATCGACATGAATGTTGTGACAGCCGAGGCGACCGCGGCAAAAAATCTCATGCTCGTTGTCGAGCGCTGTCATTTGAACGTCGAGGCTATGGCTGCGGCGCCTTACGCCGCCGGATTGTCGGTCCTGACCGGCGACGAAGCTGATGTTGGAGCGGCCGTGATTGAGATGGGCGCGGGCACGACGACAATTGCAACCTATTCGGCCGGCCAATTTGTGCACGCCGGCGGATTTGCGCTCGGCGGGCAACACATCACGATGGATCTTGCGCGCGGCCTCGGTGCATGCATTGCGGTTGCCGAGCGAATCAAGACCTTATACGGCACCGCCCTCACCGGCGGATCCGATGCGCGCGACTCAGTCAGCATACCGGGGACGGATGACCACGACCGCGATGCATCGCAAATCGTTTCACGCGCCACGATTGCAAATATCGTCAAGCAGCGAGTCGAGGAGACTTTTGAGATGGTCAGGGACCGGCTCGCGGATTCCCCCTTTGCGGCAGAACCGCAGGCGCGAGTCGTGCTGAGCGGCGGCGCGTCGCAGCTGCCGGGCATCCCAGAGACTGCGACCCGTATTCTTGGTCG
>JBBRGE010000255.1:0-4139 GCA_038241045.1 Hyphomicrobiales bacterium
GGCAACAATTTCCTCGCCGCTATAGTACCCGCGATCGGCTACAGCCTCGATGGCCTCGGAACCAATCGCTGCGCGTGCCTGCTCGGACATGCGGGATAGCTGGCTCCGGTCAGACCCAACGTTGGTCACCCCGTCGGCAAGGGCACTGGTCTGGGCCTCTCACAAGTTTATGGATTCGTCAAACAATCGGGCGGCCACATCAATATCTATTCCGAGCCCGGTCAAGGAACGACGATCAAGCTTTATTTTCCCCGGTTCTTTGGTGCTGTCGAGTCAGTCACCAAGCCGCATACTGTCAATGTGGTCCCAACGGGCACCACGCAGCAAATCATTCTCGTTGTCGAAGATGAAGAAGAAGTGCGACAATCTACGGGCGATATGTCGCGCGAACTGGGTTACACCGTTATCGCCGTGGATAGCGCCGCTGCCGCATTGCGAGTACTCGCCAAGCGTCCCGACTTGACCCTCTTGTTCACTGACGTCGTATGCCAGATATGAATGGGCGGAAGCTTGCTGAAGAGGCTCGACGTCGAAAACCGGATCTAAAGGTCCTCTACACGTCAGACTATATCGCAACGCGATCGTGCACAATGGCGTGCTTGATACCGGCGTCCAATTGATTTCCAAGCCGTTCACGCTGGAGCAACTTGCCCTCAAGATAAGGGAAGTTTTGGATACCTAGAAATCGGAAGCCGCGCGCCGTGAGTTATCTACGGTCATCTCGACCAGATCGAGGCCCATGATCGGGCTCGGGGGGTGATCAAACAGATGATCCACGGCGAGCTCGATGCGGTATGGAATAATGGTCGTGGCGTACCACGTACGACTGTTCATGACCGCACTTTGCGCAGACGAACATCTCGGCATCCAAGTCAAGGACCTTGTCGGTCGTCTCAATCAGCTTGAGTCGTAGCTCGCCATTGCAAAGGTCGCAGTGCAACGAGGGCGGCGGCTGGACGAGGTTGCGCATCCGATTTCCTTTTATTCGATATGTTCCGTAGCTGGAACAAGGGACGTTCAAATGCGTCCCGGTCAATTCGAGTGGTCGGGTGGAAGCCGAACGCCTTGAGTTAGCGTCTCGCCGCAACAATCATGAGCGGCCGGTAGATTGATGTTCAGTTAAGAATGAGCTGGAGCAATCCAGCAATAGCACTGGTGCTGTCGCACCGCATCACGTCGTATTCGCTGTCCTTGCCTCGCGCGAGGGCTTCGCAGATCCGTGCCACTGGCTAAACTCGCATGGGTAGAAATTATCTCACGCCCGCTCAAGACAGGCGCGTTTGAGCTAGTTCACTCAGCTATCTAGTGGCGCAAGATAGCGAGAAGAATAATGATCGGAATTGGGACTTCTAGCAGCCACAGCAGAATTCCACGACCCATGACTTCCTCCTATGTTCGGTTTACAATTACTGTTCGGTAAGACTCGCGTTCCGATCCCGGACAAACCCGCCGTCGGTGGCCGCCAAGCTGGCGGAAAATGCGCCGATCAGCAGCGAGGCGGTTAGCCACAGAGACAATTTGGCCGCTGCCTTTCGGGCGTTGTCCAAATCAGTCTTTGCCTGGTTGATGACGTTTGAAACCCGCGTGTCGGCGTCAGCCTGACTAAGCCCAGTGCGGGCTGCGACGACTTGTGCCACATATGAGCGATCGGGCGCAGCAACATCGCCATCACGAAGACCGGTCGTGAGGATACGAGCGATCTCGTGGCGAACGGACCCCATATCGGCCGTATCGGGTTTTGCGGTAGGATTGGATCGCAACAGCGTATCCACATAATAATCCACCGGACCGCCGGATCTCGCTGATTGGCTTGTCGACACACTGGCTGCGGGTGCAAGTCCCGATGATGCGCCACCAACAATGTTGCTGGCCGCCGCAGTCAAAAATGCAACGCTGAGTACCGTGGCGAATGCCCATGCCAAAAAGCCATGAGCGGTGTCGCGAAAAAAGACTTCGTGGGTATGTACGCCGACCCATTTCGTACGCAACCGCCCCGCGATGTAGCCTCCTATGGTAGAGGCAAGCATAGCGACAACAATCAGATAAAGACCGGTGCCAATTTCGAATGTGGTGGCCGATACGCCCGAATTGCCCCAGGGGGATACGACCGAGAAGCCCATGCCGACACCGAACGCAAGGAGGACAAGGGTCAGAGCTGCAGCAGCAACGGCACCTGCTGCAATCGCGGCCCACGATACTGCGGGGCTTTCCGCGACAGGAGTAGAAATTTCAACCGATTCAAAAACCATCAATGCCCCCTCGGATAACTGTCCCTTCCCTTTTTGGCTAAGGACGGGTTTACTGGTGGGAAGAACGCGCTCTCATTCTCAACGCCTATTTCCCTTTGAGCGTGTCTTTGACACCGCCGATGGCGTTCTGAACCTTGCCCTCAATCTTGTCGGCCTTGCCCTCCGTCTCCAGCTTGGTGTCACCGGCCGCCTTGCCGACCGCCTGCTTCACTGCGCCTTTGACTTGCTTCGCCGATCCAACGACCCGGTCCTTGTCCATGATTCCGTCCTCCAATAGCAAAGCCCTGAGCGGAAGAGGTGGGCAATGGTTTAGTCTGGCTCCCGTCCTTCGCACCATTGCGTCGCGCACCAGCATCCGTCTTGATCTAGATCAACCAATATTCTCTAGATGACTCCCGAATTGGCGCCGAGAATCAGCGCGTCGCCGGATCGTGGCGAGCCGCTCGGCATTGTTGACGTCCTCATCGACCGCCGTCGTCGTCAAGCCGAGTGCAGATAATTCTGATTCTTTCTGATCTAACAATGGGTGTCGCGGTGAAGAGCGCACCTTTCGTTTGGGTGCACTCTCGCAGGCGCTGGCGAACATCCTGGAGATAACGCTGAAGGCCAAGCTGCGGTAGGAGGAAGCGCGGCGCAGGATGCAAGAAGGCACGCGAACACCGTGACGACCGCGATTTCCGGAAGATGGTTGCGCAGGGTCCGCGTCGCAACGAGTGACGGCTTGCGCTGGCGGAGAGTCTGGGTCTTCGGCTGACGGCGCTTGTGCAGTGTGGTAGGATTGATTGAAGTCAATGACATTTCCGCGGTTTCGAGTTTTTGTTTTTAGCAGGATGTTCTCCCCCTTTGGGTCCAGCCAATACTGAGCCCAGCGCCTCACCGCCTGGGGTCATTGTTTTGTCGAGTGCGCTCAAATTCGCAACACCTGAACGCCTGCGCCACGATCAGAAACTATGAGAACTGGAATCGACCTTTGCGGAACTTTGATGGCCCGCCCGCATTGATTCTCAACCGATGCAATTGAATGGGCCACGACTGCATTCATGCCGCGGGCGCAACGATTTCCAGAGCAAGAGGGCAGCATGGCAAAAAACGAAGATTTTGAGACGTCGACCGGTACGGGCGGCGAGACCCACCAGCAAGTCGCCAAGAAGGGGCCCCACTCGAAAAAAGATGCCCATCTCACGACCAATCAAGGCATTCGCGTCTCCGATAACCAGAATTCGCTGCGCGCGGGCGCGCGCGGCCCGGCCCTGCTCGAAGATTTTGTCCTGCGGGAAAAAATATTCCACTTTGACCACGAGCGAATTCCGGAACGTATCGTGCACGCGCGCGGTTCTGCCGCGCACGGTTATTTTGAGAATTTCAAATCGCTTGCCGATATCACAAAGGCCGACCTGTTCCAGCGTCCGGGCGAAAAGACGCCGTTGTTCACCCGCATTTCGACGGTAGCGGGCGGCGCCGGATCGGTGGACACGCCGCGCGACGTACGCGGCTTCGCCGTTAAATTCTATACAAAGGAGGGAAACTGGGACCTCGTTGGCAACAACATCCCAGTGTTCTTCATTCAGGACGCCATCAAATTTCCCGATCTCGTCCATGCGGTAAAAATGGAATCAGATCGCGGCTTCCCGCAGGCCGGAAGCGCGCACGATACGTTCTGGGACTGGGCGTCGCTGATGCCGGAATCGACCCACATGTTGATGTGGGCGATGTCGGACCGCGCCATTCCGCGCAGCCTGCGCATGATCGAGGGTTTCGGCATCCACACCTTCCAGATGGTCAATGCCAAAGGCAAAGTCACCTTCGTAAAATTCCACTGGAAGCCGAAGCTCGGCTTGCAGTCGACGCTGTGGGACGAAGCTCTCAAGCTGCAGGCCGCCGACAGCGATT
>JBBRGE010000256.1:0-4133 GCA_038241045.1 Hyphomicrobiales bacterium
ACGGCTTCTGCGCCAATTGTGGATCACGAACGTCGATGAAAGAAGGCGGCTGGAAGCGCGATTGCCCACAATGCAAGGCCGAGCATTTTCCGCGCACCGATCCGGTCGTTATCATGCTGGTGACGCACGGCGACAAATGTCTCCTGGGACGGCAGGCGATATTTCCGCCGACCATGTGGTCGTGTTTGGCGGGATTTGTCGAAGCTGCGGAGACCATCGAGAATGCCGTGCAGCGCGAAATTCTCGAGGAGGCCGGTATCCGCTGTGAGGACGTGCGGTATTACATGACGCAGCCTTGGCCCTATCCGTCGTCATTGATGATCGGCTGCATCGCGCGCGCGACAAATGCCGACATCGTGGTGGACAAGACCGAGCTTGAAGATGCCCGCTGGTTCACGCGCGACGAGGCGACAGCGATGATGAACAGGACGCATCCGCAAGGATTGACCGGCCCTCATCCAGTCGCAATCGCGCATCACCTTCTGGCGAATTGGCTGAAGGACACGGCGTAATTTCGGACGCAACGCCCGTATCGGCGTCATTTGCGCGGAACCCCTCGTCGCGCCGGTTGTGTCATGTTAATGTGGGCGGTTCATGACCATGCACGGCAATACCGATCGGAAAAAATCGCCACGAATTCTGTGCATCGGCATGCCGGTGCGCGATCTGATTTTCCGCGTCGATAGGGTGCCGGATCGCGGCAGCAAGGAACACGCCAGCGAATTCATGGAAATCGCGGGCGGCAACTCGCCGAACGCCGCGATCACGATAGCGCGGCTCGGCGGACGCTCCAGCCTGACCGGGCCGATCGGCGGGCTGCATGAAAAGAGCAGCGCCTATATCTACGATCAGATGACGCAAGAAGGAATCGATCTCGGCGGCCTTGTCAGAATGCCGGGCATCGTCACGCCTATCTCCAATGTCATGATCGATCCTTCGGGTGAACGCACCATCGTGACTTATCGCGACCCAAAATTGTGGGCGGTGACGTTGCCGGAAACAGAGACACTGCTCGCAAGCTGCGACGCGATCTTAATGGAAAACCGCTGCGCAGAATTTGCAACCGGGATTTGTGCGGAAGCCCATCGGCGCGGCATTTCTGTTGTCGTGGACGCGGATCGCGTGATGTCGCTGCGCGAAGGTTTGCTACAGGTGTCATCGCATATTATTTTCTCGTCCGAGGCGTTGCTGGCGACAGCCGGCGAGAGCGACGAAATCGCCGCGCTGCGCAAGATCGCGAAGCTCACGCCGGCGTTTCTCGGAGTCACCACCGGCGCCAAGGGTGTGCAGTGGCTCGACGACAAAGGCGCGCCGAAGCACATGCCGGCATTCCCGGTTCATACCGTCGATACGCTGGGTGCCGGTGACGCCTTTCACGGCGCGTTCACGCTGGCCATCGCGGAAGGCCAGCCGTTGGAGCAGGCGATGCGCTTTGCCTCAGCTACTGCAGCGCTGAAATGCACCCGCTTGGGCGGCGCCTTTGCGTCCCCGCAACGCATTGAAGTGGATGCCCTTTTGGCGTCCAGCACGGTCGCTTTGACGACCTAGATAGACTTGAAAGTGGCAAAACGCCGCTTGTCAGAGAAGATTTTTCTTTCTAAGAGGGAATTAGCCTTCAAATATGAAAGAAAGTTCTTTTCATGACTGACGCTACCGTCGCGGGCATTCCGGTCGAGACCCACCGCCGCCTCGACGCCATCGACCGCAAAATTCTCACCGTCCTGCAGGACGACGCCTCGTTGTCGGTGGCCGAAATCGGCGACCGCGTCGGGCTGTCCTCGACCCCATGCTGGAAGCGCATCCAGAAGATGGAAGCCGACGGCGTGATCCAGAAGCGCGTGGCACTGGTCGATCAGAACAAAATCGGCCTCGGCATCACCGTTTTCGTGTCCGTCGAAAGTGGCGACCATTCCGAAGCCTGGCTAAAAAAATTCGCCGACGCAGTCAGCGCCATGCCGGAAGTGATGGAATTCTACCGCATGGCCGGTGATGTCGATTACATGCTGCGCGTCGTCACCGCCGACATGGCGAGCTACGATGTGTTCTATAAAAAACTCATCGGAGCGGTGGCGCTGAAAAACGTCACGTCGAGATTCGCAATGGAGAAGATCAAGTCGGTGACGGCGTTGCCGGTGCCGGCGTTGGCTGCGGCGTAACTGTCTAAATTTTCTGCGCCTGATGCGCCAGCATCAGATCTTTTGGTTGTATTCGCCGACTTCCGGATGGGTGCGCAGTACCGAGTCCATCGCCTCGAACATGTCGCGCATGCGCTGTTCCGACACCGGACTTTCGACCACCACAACAAGCTCCGGCTTGTTGGAGGACGCGCGAATCAGCCCCCACGACCCATCCTCGCAAGTGACGCGCACGCCGTTGACCGTGACCAAATCGCGGATAGGCTGACCGGCGACTTTCTCGCCCTTCTTCTGCGCATTCTCGAAATGCTTCACGGCCTGCGTGACGATTCCATATTTGGTCTCGTCCGAACAATGCGGCGACATCGTCGGCGACGACCATGTCTTCGGCAGCGCGTTCTTCAAATCCGCCATCGATTTGTCCGGCGCGCGGTCAAGCATTTCGCAAATCGCGATTGCCGAAATGAGACCGTCGTCGTAACCGCGTCCCAGCGGCGCATTGAAAAAGAAGTGCCCGGACTTCTCGAAGCCAGCCAACGCCTTCAACTCGTTGGTGCGGCGCTTCATATAAGAATGGCCGGTTTTCCAGTAGGTCGTGGTCGCGCCCTGCTTCTGCAGAACAGGATCGGTCACGAACAACCCAGTGGATTTCACATCCACCACGAATTGCGCATTCTTGTGGATTGCCGACATATCGCGCGCCAGCATTACACCTACCTTATCCGCGAAAATTTCCTCACCGGTATTGTCCACCACACCGCAGCGGTCGCCGTCACCGTCGAAGCCCAGCCCCACGTCGGCCTTGTGTTCGAGCACGGCATCGCGGATCGCGTGCAGCATTTCCATATCTTCGGGATTCGGATTGTATTTCGGAAACGTGTGATCCAATTCCGTGTCGAGCGGAATCACCTCGCAGCCGATCGCCTCCAGCACCTGCGGGGCAAACGCGCCCGCCGTGCCGTTGCCGCATGCGACGACGACTTTCAGCTTGCGCTTGATTTTTGCCTTCTTCGTAAGATCGGCGATGTAGCGCGCCGGGAAGTTTTCGTGGAATTTATACTCGCCTGCCGGCTTCAGCTTGAACGCCGAGTTGAGCACAATTTCCTTCAGACGATTCATCTCATCGGGGCCGAAGGTCAACGGGCGATTCGCGCCCATCTTCACGCCTGTCCAGCCATTGTCGTTGTGCGAGGCCGTCACCATCGCGACGCACGGCACATCCAAATCGAACTGCGCAAAATAGGCCATCGGCGTTACGGCCAAACCGATATCGTGCACCTTGCAGCCCGCTGCGAGCAAACCCGAAATCAGCGCGTACTTGATCGACGCCGAATAGCTGCGAAAATCATGCGCGGTGACGATTTCCTGCTTCACACCCATTTCGCCGATCATGGTGCCGAGCCCCATGCCCAGCGCCTGAATTCCCATCAGGTTGATTTCCTTGCCGAACAACCAGCGCGCGTCGTACTCGCGAAAGCCGGTCGCCTTCACCATCGGCTCGGATTCGTAGGCATAGGTATTTGGAATCAGCTCGGGCTTCGGCTTCGGAAACATTCAAATGGCCTCGTGAAAGAATTCGGTAAAAATCTCCAGCAGCTTTAGCGAATGTGCTTCACTGTGGAAAGGCGGGATGCCGCCCTTTAGGAACGAATTGCGGCAGTTTGGCAGCGACGGCCCAGCGCCTGTAAATTTGGAACGCAAATGACCGATCGTCTTGAATATCCGGCCACGTTGCGCAACCGCGACGCCATTCTCGACGTGCTGCGTGGCGTGCTTCCAAAATCCGGGCTGGTGCTTGAGATCGCCAGCGGCTCAGGTGAACATGCCGTTCATTTTGCGCAGGCGCTGCCGCATCTTCTATTTCAGCCGACCGACCCTGAGCATGCAGCTCTGAAAAGTATAGCGGGCTGGATCGAGCATGAAAGACAGCACAATGTCCGCGCGCCGTTGATGCTGGATGCTGCGTCGGACAAATGGCCTGCCGCATCCGCCGACGCC
>JBBRGE010000257.1:0-4108 GCA_038241045.1 Hyphomicrobiales bacterium
CCATCAACGGCGAGAAAACTGCGCCGTCAATAAATCGAGGAGCCACTGACAGATGCTTCAGGGCGATAAGTTCGCGTTTCGCATCTGTCGTTGATCACGGAAGGCCGCGACTCCACGACCTTCTCTCCCCGGACGAAAAACGTATAGTAGAGAGATCGCGTTGGAAAATCGATGCGCGCGCATGTCGTCCACTGCTCAGGACCGGATCGCGCTTCATTCGGCCCAGTATCGGAAATTGCGACAGATTTCGCGTCTCTCATCGTTTGAGCGGTCTTCAAGATCTGAGCACCGATCGATTTTTGCTGATTCAAATCCGGAATCGGATTCGGGGGCAGATCTGGCGGTTCAAAAAAAATGCTACATCCGCTCAGAACAAGAGCCACGCAACACAAGAAAAGCCAGTTATATTTCATCGTGTATGCGATCCTGCTTTGTTGCGTAAGCGAGGTTAGAGCCGCGGCTTTAACCAAACTGTCTTATCGCGTCACGGGCGAATAAAAGCGACAGGTGGCGATGTTCCGCGATTTCAGTTTCATCCCGGCAATTCAGTGGTCGGGGCTACAGAATTCAATCGACCGCCAATATATTGCTCCTAATTAAGGCTGGGGCAAGATACATCCGCTTTCAAGAAAAGACCCCGTTCAAGTTGAATTGCTTAGAATCTGAACAACAGTAAGCCCAATCCCTCCGACAACATTATTTGAAGGTCGACCACTTTAAAGGGTGAAATCGTGGATGGAATTGCAGCGGCAACTACGGGAAAATGCATTGACGATTTTCGACCGAGGATCGAGCCGAGAGAGGCAGCTTCAACACAAACGCAAGTTTATTCTTGGCCCGAAGTTGCGGTTGGTGAAAAATTCGCCTAGGAAATTTTTATGTTCTTAAATCATTCCAACCCTTTCTGTGCGTCGTTGCGCAATATCAAAATTCGTCCGGAACGCTTTGGACATCGCGCGTGAGCATTGCGCCCTCCAATTACCGGCCGGAAATCGACGGCTTGCGCGCCCTTGCGGTAGTCGCAGTGATCGTCAATCACTTCGATCGAAATCTGCTTCCAAGCGGCTATCTCGGCGTCGACATATTTTTCGTGATCTCCGGTTACGTCATCACAAAATCGATCGCCTCTCTGAATTTACCCTCGCTTGGGGACTTTCTCCTCGACTTCTACGCACGGCGAATCAAGCGCTTGGCACCTGCCTTGGTCTTGTTCGTCCTGATTATGAGTCTTGTGACGGTCTTGCTGAGCCCTGTGCCGAGGGTATCGCTCATCACCGGAATGACCGCGTTGTTCGGGTTCTCGAACCTCTGGTTGTTGCGGCTATCGGCAGATTATTTTGCCGAGTCGATAGAACTCAACAGCTTCGTCCATACGTGGTCGCTCGGCGTGGAGGAGCAGTTCTATCTGGTCTATCCGCTCGCCGTCTGGTGGTTTGTCAATCGCAGCAATGGCATCCGGACTTTGTCGAAAGTGATATTCGGGGTTTCGGTTGCGTCTCTGATCGGCTTCATCGCGCTATATCAGTCCCATCAGCCAGCCGCGTATTTTCTGATGCCGACTCGTTTCTGGGAACTTGGCGTCGGCACGCTGGCTTTTCTTTTGCGCGACTCCGCACTTTTCGACCGCTGGTCTGAAAGAATCCCGACCGCCGTCATCGTGGCGTCGATCATGCTCACATTGTTTGCGCCCCAAAGCGCTGCTGTAGCGGCGACAATCGCGGTCGTTTTGTTGACGGCGGCGCTGATCGCGGGGCTTCGTCCGGGAATGCTTGCATACGACGTGTTTTCACGCCGCGAGGTCGTCTATGTCGGGCTCATCTCGTACTCCCTCTATCTGTGGCACTGGGGAGTGATCTGGCTGGGCCGCTCAACAATCGGCATCCACGGATGGGCGGCCGTGATCGAAACCTTTCTGATGTTTCTTCTGGCCGCAGGGTCGTATCATTTTGTCGAGCGCCCACTGCGGCAAGCTGAATGGTCGCGTCGGCGCCCGCTGTCGATTGGCTATGGGCTTTCCGCGTGCGGGGCGGCGTGCGCATTCGTCTTCGTCATGTTTGGGCCAGTCGGCCAGAACTTTTACTTAGGCAACCTGCTGAAGCTTCCGCCGCCGAGCTTCGTCCAAAAAACGTGGTGGCAAAATCGAGTGACTGGCGAGTACATCGAAAAGTGCCATCTCAGTGGCAGCTTCTCTATCAAATACATCGACGAATGTCTGGCTAGCCGCGATAGTCAGCGCAGGCACGTGTATTTGATCGGCGACAGTCTCGCCAGAAACTATTTGCTGGCGGTCCGGGGTGTCTTCATCGATGCCGACGTCCGCTACCTTACAATGGGAGCTGGCTGCGCATTCGTGCCTCCGGAAATAGCCGCAAAATCCGCCATTGTGCGGTGTGCTGATTATGTTGACGCAAGCTATCGCTATTTGACTGAGCATGTCCGTAGCGGCGACATCGTCTTCATTGGGCAGTCCCTCATTCTCGGACGGAAAGAACGGCAATCGCCGCTCTATTTTGATTTCATCAAAAAATTTGCAAGCGAGATCACGGAAAAGCAAGCACTTGTCGTGTTGCTCGACAGCGCGGCTCCTCCCGATATCCCCCCTGAATTTTGCGTCGATGTGCCTTGGCGCATCGTTGATGCAACGGGTTGCTCGATGCCGCGCTCGACCGTTGTCGATATATACAAGACATTCGACGCAATGGCGCTCGATGCAGCACGGCAAAATCCTGACTTCTATTACGCCCCGCTGCGCACCGGTTTGTGTAGCGGCGATCGGTGCGGCCAGGTCATGACGGCCGGAACTCATATTTGGCATGACCCAGGGCATATCACCGAGGCAGCGTCGCGGGAGTTGGCGCCCATGCTGCGGGCCACGCTCGAGAAACAAGGCTTCTTCGACAAGCTAGCCGTTCCAAGATGATCGATCCCATTTAGCGAGGACGATCTCGAAGGGGGTAGATCAACGCCACGCTGAACGTTATAGAGCGCCCGCGCTTGGACTGCGGGCAACGAACTTCGACATGAGGCGGCACAGAGCGCACAAAGATTAAGTTGGAAAAAAGCATTGGCAAAACTGCCACAAATACCAAGGCTCCTGTAAGAAGTTCAGGCTAAATACACCCGCCTTCAAGTGCGATTCCTCAACTCAGGCTGAAACGCTTTACAAAAGATCAGATGAATAACCCGGACTCGAAAAACATCGACCCAGCCGTTGCGTCCGGGTTTGGCCATGAATGGTCCACCTTCCGGCAGGGCGAACGCGATCTGTCGAATAAGGATCGCGCGGCCATTTTCGAGGATTATTTCGCGATTTTTCCGTGGCAAATTCTGCCGCCGAAAAGCGTCGGCATGGATGTCGGCTGCGGCTCGGGGCGATGGTCCGTGCTTGTGGCACCCCGCGTCGGCCATTTGCATCTGCTCGATGCGAGCAGCGATGCGCTCGACGTCGCGCGACAGAATCTGGCGACGGCCAACAACGTCACTTTTCATCGCGCCAGCGTCGGCGAATTACCGCTGCCTGACGCATCGCTCGACTTTGCTTTCTCGCTCGGTGTGTTGCATCACGTGCCAGACACGCAGGCCGCAATCTATGCGATTGCCGCGAAGCTAAAACGCGGCGCGCCGTTTTTGATTTATCTCTATTACGCGCTGGACAACCGCCCCGCCTGGTATCGCGCGCTGTGGAAACTTTCCAATGTTTTCCGTGTCGTCATTTCGCGCTTGCCTGAAACACCGCGGCTGTGGATCAGCCAGATCATTGCTGTCATCATTTATTGGCCGCTGGCCCGTCTTGCCGCACTGGTCGAGCGACTTGGTTTTTCGGCCGCAGCGCTGCCGCTCGAATACTACAAAGACCGCGCATTTTACGTGATGCGTACCGATGCGTATGATCGGTTCTGCACGCGGCTCGAACAGCGCTTTACGCGCAACGAGATTGCCGCGATGTTGAGCGTCGCGGGGTTCGCCGACATTCGCTTTTCCGAGCACACGCCCTATTGGTGCGCCGTCGGCATCAGGCAATGAACAGGTAATGCGCCAAAGATGACAACAACGGCCATCCTCGCAATTCTTCTAGCTGCGGCGATTTTCTGCGCGATGCTCATCGTCG
>JBBRGE010000258.1:0-4072 GCA_038241045.1 Hyphomicrobiales bacterium
GTTTCTCGATGGCAGTATTGAGCAGTTCGACGACCATCACCAGCAACACGGTGAAGATCAACTGGATCTTCCGTTCCGGCGAGACACCGATCAGCAAAGCCAGCGGCACGGCCAGAACGAGTGCAACAGTTTCTTCCCGGAAGGCCCGTTCGGAACGGAAGGCAAACGCCAATCCCTTCCGGCTGTTGATCGTGGCGCGCCACATGCGCGACAACACCATACGGAGCATCAGAAGCCCGCGACAGCCGGCATCGGTTTGGCTTTGCCGGCGCGCTCCTGCTTGAGCAGTTCGGCGATCAGGAAAGCCATGTCGATGGACTGCTCGGCGTTGAGGCGCGGATCGCAGACCGTGTGATAGCGGTCGTTAAGATCCTCATCGGTGATGGCGCGCGCGCCGCCGATGCATTCAGTGACGTCCTGCCCGGTCATTTCCAGATGGACGCCGCCGGCATGAGTGCCTTCGGCCGCATGAATCGTGAAGAACGATTTCACTTCCGACAGCACGCGGTCGAACGGGCGGGTCTTGTAGCCGCTCGTCGCCGTGATGGTGTTGCCGTGCATCGGATCGCACGACCAGATCACGGAGCGGCCCTCGCGCTTCACCGCGCGAATGAGCTGCGGCAGATGCGCGTCGATCTTGTCGGAGCCGAAACGATTGATGAGCGTCAGGCGTCCGGGTTCATTCTGCGGATTGAGAATATCGATCAGCGCGAGTAATTCGTCCGGCTTGATCGATGGCCCGCATTTCAGGCCGATCGGATTCTTGATGCCACGGAAATATTCGACATGACCGTGATCGAGCTGACGCGTGCGGTCGCCGATCCAGATCATGTGTCCGGACGTGGCGTACCAGTCGCCCGTCGTGGAATCGACGCGCGTGAAAGCCTGCTCATATCCGAGCAGCAGCGCCTCATGGCTGGTGTAGAAATCCGTCGCGCGCAATTCCGGATGGCTCTCCAGATCGAGACCGCAAGCCTGCATGAAATTCAGCGCGTCGGAAATGCGATCCGCCAGTTCCTTGTAACGGCGGGCCTGCGGAGAATCCTTCAGGAAGCCCAGCATCCACTGATGCACGCTTCCCAAATTGGCAAAGCCGCCGGTCGCAAACGCGCGCAACAGATTGAGCGTCGCCGCAGACTGGCGATAGGCCATCAACTGGCGCTGCGGATCGGGGACGCGAGATTCTTTCGTGAACGCCATGTCGTTGACGATATCGCCGCGATAGCTCGGCAACTCGATGTCGCCCTGCTTTTCCATCGGCGAGGAACGCGGCTTTGCGAATTGCCCGGCAATGCGGCCGACTTTGACCACCGGCAGACCCGCCGCATATGTCATCACGACCGACATCTGCAAAAGAACGCGGAAAAAATCGCGGATGTTGTTGGCGCCGTGCTCGGCGAAGCTCTCGGCGCAATCGCCGCCCTGAAGGAGAAACGCTTCGCCGTTGGCGACACGCGCCAGCGACTTCTTCAGGTTGCGGGCTTCACCTGCAAACACCAGCGGCGGAAAAGTCGCAAGCTGCGCCTCGACGTCGGCCAAGGCCTTGGCGTCGGGATAATCCGGCACTTGCAAAACCGGCTTCTTGCGCCAGCTGTCGGGCGTCCACCGCTCGGACATCGTGTAACTCCTGAAACAAAAACCTGGATGATAGCGCGGGGTTATACACAGGCCCGCGCGCGGTTGCCAGTTGCAATTCGGCGTTACGGCTCAATGGTTTGGCGGCAGTTATGCGTTAACCACGCGCAGCGCCGCCTACTCCGCGGCCTGACGCACATGACGCTGCGTCGGCGTCTTCATCGTCACCAGTTCTTCGGCGGAGGTCGGATGCACCGCGAAGGTCGCATCGAAATCCGCTTTGGTGGCCTTCATCTTGATCGCGATGCCAACCACCTGAATGATTTCGGCGGCGTCGGACGAGACGATGTGGCAGCCGAGAATCCGATCCGTCGCACCGTCCACAATGAGCTTCATCAGCACGCGGCTCGTATTGCCTGACAGCGTCGCCTTGATCGGCTTGAAATTCGCCTTGTAGATATCGACGTGGGTGTATTGCGCGCGAGCCTCCGATTCCGTGAGGCCCACGGTGCCGACTTGCGGCTGCGAGAACACGGCGGTCGGGATGTCCGCATGATCGACCCGCGTCGGGCGCTTGCCGAACACGCTGTCGGCAAACGCATGACCTTCGCGGATCGCAACCGGCGTGAGATTGACGCGATGGGTGACGTCGCCGACGGCATAGATATGCGCGATGTTCGTTTGGGAAAATTCGTTGACGGCGATGCCGCCATTCATCGGGTTGAGCGCGACGCCCGCCTTCTCAAGACCAAGCCCCTTGATGTTCGGGTGACGCCCGATCGCGAACATTACCTGATCGGCGGCCACGCTCGATCCGTTGGACAGATGCGCGGTGAATGCCTCGCCGTGCTTATCGACTTTCGCAACATGGCAGCCGGTGAGGATCGTGATGCCTTCGGCCTCCATCTCGCCGCGCACATGGGCGCGCACGTCTTCGTCGAAGCCGCGCAAGATATTGTCGCCGCGATAGAGCACCGTCACGTCTGAGCCCAATCCCGCAAAGACGCAGGCAAATTCCAGCGCGATGTAGCCGCCGCCTTGAATGACGACGCGCTTGGGTAACTTCGGAAGGTGAAACACTTCATTGGATGAGATGACGTGCTCGATGCCGGGTATCGACGCGCCGTGATTGGGCGCGCCGCCGGTGGCAATCAGCACATGCCTGGCGTTGACTTTTTCGCCGGTCGAAAGGCGCAATGTGTGCGCGTCCTCGAACACGGCGCGGGCCTTGAGAACGGTCGCGCCCGCCTTCTCGACATTCGTCGTGTACGCTGCCTCAAGCCGCGCGATTTCCTTGTCCTTGTTGGCGATCAAAGTCGCCCAATCGAACGTCGCGGATGGAATGGTCCAGCCGAACCCGGCAGCGTCCGCGATGTCCTGATGGATATGCGAGGCATAGACCATCAGCTTTTTGGGAACGCAGCCGCGGATCACGCAGGTGCCGCCCATCCGGTATTCTTCGGCGACGGCGACCTTCGCACCGTGACCGGCGGCGATCCGGGCAGCGCGCACGCCGCCCGAACCTCCACCGATGACGAAAAGATCGACGTCCAGATCAGCCATCGAACGATACTAGCCAGAAACTGGCTTGCCCCGAGCCTTCATTTCGGCGCGCATCTTCGCGACGATTTCTTCGCTCATTTTCCCAGCCCAAGTCTGCATGAAAACGCTGCTTTGCTGCAAAGCGACCGGCTCCTGATCGATGACTTTTTTGCCGAGGGGCGACTTGTAGAAGGTAGCGATGTCCTTCAATTCCTGCTCGGTGAAGGAATTGGCATAGATTTTCGCCATCTGCTCGCCGATTTCCTGCTCGCGACCGTTCAATTCCTTGACCACCTTCTGAGCAGACTCATTCAGATCCTGCTGAAGATTCAAATTGGTCTGAAGCAACGCATCCTTGATGCGATTTGTCAGGCCGACGACAGCGCCGGAAAAAATCTTGTTTGCACCCTTCGCGTCGAGAATTTCCTTTGAGGACGCAAGTGCCGCTGGCGAGACCGGCTTTAGCGGCGCGGGCGCCGGGGCCTGCGCCATTGCGCCGGTCAGGCTGGCGCCGATCAGGCCGATGCCGAGTGCTGCGACAGCAACAAGCAGCAGGTTGGAAAGCTTTTTCATTTCAATCTCCTCAATTGCGGCGCGAAGGCCGTTCAACAATACGAATTCCGTTGGACCCGGCGAGCACGGCCATACTGGCAAGTCCGATGAATAGACCGTGCTCCACGACGCCGGGAACGAGACTTAGAGACATCGCCAACCGCGCAGAATCCGGTATCCGCCCGAGCCGGGCGTCGAGTATCCAGTGGCCGCCATCAGTGACGAAACCAAGGCCGTTGCCGTCCTTGCGAACCTCCATTTGCCCCGAAACGCCACATTCTGCAAAGGCCTTTTCGATTCCCCGGCGGGTCGCGCCGAGCCCGAAAGGAATGACTTCGATGGGGAGGGGAAACCTGCCGAGCGTATCGACCCATTTGGTCTCGTCGGCAATCACGATCATCCG
>JBBRGE010000259.1:0-4049 GCA_038241045.1 Hyphomicrobiales bacterium
TATGCCAAACGGCAATTCACCTGGTTCAGGCACCAACTCCCGGAATTTGAATGGACCACGCCCGTAAACGCTCGCGCATGGCTTTCCCATGCACTTTCGCTCTCGCCGAACGTCTGGGAACGGGCTATTCTCACCAAATCAGCTCAGACTTGACTTCTCGCAGTCTGGCCGTATAACCCGCGCAACCTTTGGAAATGTCTTAATCGTTATGCGCAACAAAGTTACAAATATTCTTATTCTCGTCGTACCCTGGCACATCGCCGGGGGTGGCTAATCGCTACCCACGACCAGGCGGTGTGCGAAGGGCCTCTTACTTGGGGCCTTTTTTATTGGGCGAATGACCTTGAAAAGTGTGAGGCGGTTTTCAGACAATGTCATGCGCAAACGAAAGACGAAACTTGATCCACCCGCGCGCAAAGCGCTCCGGAGCGAACCATGAGCCAAGATAAAAAGAGCGGCGCGAGCCACGACCCGAACCAGATGACCGGCGCTGCGATGATCGTGCGCGCTCTGGCGGATCATGGCGTCAAGCATCTGTTCGGCTATCCGGGCGGCGCGGTCCTCCCGATCTATGACGAGATTTTCCAGCAAACTGAAGTCGAGCACATTCTCGTCCGCCACGAGCAGGGCGCTGGCCACGCTGCGGAAGGCTATGCGCGCTCGACCGGCAAGCCGGGTGTTGTGCTGGTCACGTCCGGTCCGGGTGCCACCAACATGGTGACGCCACTGACCGACGCGCTGATGGATTCGATTCCGCTGGTTTGCATCACCGGGCAGGTGCCGACCCATCTGATCGGCAACGACGCGTTTCAGGAATGCGACACCGTCGGCATCACGAGGCCGTGCACCAAGCACAACTGGCTGGTGCGTGACGTCAACGATCTGGCGAAGGTGCTGCATGAAGCGTTTTACGTGGCGACCACGGGACGTCCCGGTCCGGTCGTCGTCGACGTGCCGAAGGACGTTCAATTTGCGACCGGCACCTATCATCCGCCGCGCAAATCCGACGTCCACATTTCCTATTCGCCGCGCGTGAAGGGCGACGCCGCGCAAATCCGCAAGGCGGTCGCGCTGATGGCATCCGCTAAACGTCCGGTCATCTATTCCGGCGGCGGCGTTATCAACTCCGGACGTGAAGCGTCAAACCTGTTGCGTCAACTGGTCGAGGTCACTGGGTTTCCGATCACGTCGACGTTGATGGGCCTCGGCGCGTATCCAGCTTCGGGCAAAAACTGGCTCGGCATGCTGGGCATGCACGGCACTTATGAAGCCAACATGGCGATGCATGATTGCGACGTGATGTTGTGCGTCGGCGCGCGCTTCGACGACCGGATTACCGGCCGCACCGATGCGTTTTCGCCGAACTCGAAGAAAATTCACATCGACATCGATCCGTCGTCGATCAACAAGAACATCCGCGTCGATGTACCGATCATCGGCGATGTCGCCAATGTGCTCGGCGATATCTTGCAGGTGTTCAAGGCCGAGGCGAAGAAGCCGAAGATCGATCCGTGGTGGTTCGAGATCGGGCGCTGGCGCTCCCGCAATTCGCTCGCGTTCAAAAAGAACAACGACGTGATCCTGCCGCAATATGCGATCCAGCGGCTCTATGAGCTGACCAAAAATCACGACACCTACATCACAACCGAAGTCGGCCAGCATCAGATGTGGGCGGCGCAATTCTATGGCTTCGAAGAGCCGCATCGCTGGATGACGTCCGGCGGCCTTGGCACCATGGGTTATGGACTGCCGGCCGCGCTTGGCGTTCAGGTCGCGCATCCTGATTCGCTCGTCATCGACATCGCGGGCGACGCCTCGGTGCAGATGACGATGCAGGAAATGTCCACGGCGGTTCAGTACGAATTGCCGATCAAGATTTTCATTCTGAACAATCAGTATATGGGAATGGTGCGGCAGTGGCAGCAACTCCTGCACGGCAATCGCCTGTCGCATTCCTATTCCGAGGCGCTGCCGGATTTCGTCAAGCTCGCGGAAGCTTATGGTGGCGTCGGCCTTCGGGCCATCAAGCCGGGTGATCTCGATGGCGCAATTCATGAAATGATCAAGGTGAAGAAGCCGGTGTTGTTCGATTGCCGTGTCGCTGCGCTGGAGAATTGTTTTCCGATGATTCCATCGGGCAAGGCGCACAATGAAATGCTTCTGCCTGCGGAAGCCAACGATGAAGCAACCGCCGCTGCCTTCGCCGGCGGCAAGGCGCTGGTGTGACCATGGACAGCAAGACAACGGATCAGCCGGCTTCCGCCTACTTTATGGAAGAGCGTCACGATCCTAACGAGACGCATACACTCTCGGTGCTCGTGCAGAACGAGCCTGGCGTGCTGGCGCGCGTGATCGGGTTGTTTTCGGGACGCGGCTACAACATCGAAAGCCTCACGGTGTCGGAGACCGAGCACGCCAAGCACATGTCGCGCATCACCATCGTCACAACCGGAACGCCGATGGTGATCCAGCAGATCAAGCATCAGCTCGACCGCATGATCCCTGTTTATCGCGTGGTCGATATGACAACACTCGGCAGCTCGATCGAGCGCGAACTGGCGATGGTCAAGGTGAAGGGCACCAGCGACCCGCGCATCGAGGCGATGCGTCTTGCTGAAGTTTTTCGCGCGCGCGTCGTCGATGCGACATCCGAAAGTTTCATTTTCGAAATCACCGGCGCGTCTGACAAGATCGATCAGTTTGTCAGCCTGATGGTTCCGCTCGGACTTGTCGAAGTCGCGCGCACCGGCGTCGCGGCGATTGCGCGCGGCCCGGATGGGATGTGAGCCTTTTGATTGATGTGACATGAAGCCCGTAGATATTCTTTTGGCGATTGGCGTAGCCGTTACCTGGGGCCTCGGATTCGTGGCGAGCAGGCTGGCGCTCAATGAGTTGTCGCCCGCGCTGATGACTGCGATGCGGTTCGGCATCGCGGCATTGCCGTGTCTGTTCGTGCGCAGGCCGAACGTGCCTTGGTCGACGCTCATTCTCATTAGCCTCACTTTGTTCTTCGGTCAGTTTTTGGCTCAGTCATACGGCATCGCCCACAATGTCCCCGTCGGCCTCGCAAGCGTAATCGTGCAAAGCCAGGCTCTGTTTACCGTGGCGTTTGCTGCCGTGGCATTCAGCGAAATTCCGACGCGTGCGCAGATTATTGGAATAAGCGTCGCCACGCTCGGGTTGCTGATGATCTGCGGCACGGTCGGCTATGATTTTACAGTCGGCACTTTTGCAATTCTCATGATCTCGCCGATCAGTTTTGCAATCGGAAATCTTCTGCTGCGCCGCGCGCGCAACGTCTCGATGTTCGATCTGTTCTCGTGGCTTTGCTTGCTTCCTACGCTGCCGCTTCTGCTGATCGCGTTTGCGGTGGATGGGCCGGGCGAGACATGGGGCTCGCTGCTGAATATGTCGCCCATCGGAATCGCCAGCATCGTGGCCATCGGTGCAATCTCCACCAGTATCGCTTATTGGATCTGGGGCGGCCTGCTGCGCGATTACACTGCCGCGCAAGTCGTGCCGTTTGCGTTGCTGGTGCCGTTCATCGGGGCGGGGGCGTCGGCTATCGTCTTCGGTGAGACGTTCGGCCCATTGCGTCTTGGGGGGATGCTGACGGTGGTGCTCGGCATCGCCATCATGGTGTTGTCGGGCCGTTCGCGCGATTTGCCGAAAGCCGTGGGGGGCGGGTGATGATTTCACAGCAACTCACCATCGCGTTTATCGTGTTTGCCGCCGCGATGCTGTTCACGCCGGGTCCCAACAACATCATGCTCATGGTATCGGGGCTGAATTATGGATTCCGCCGCACGCTGCCACATGTCGCCGGCGTCACACTTGGGTTTTCCTTTTTGGCGGCTGTGATCGGCTTCGGTCTCGGTGCTGTTTTCGCGGCCTATCCGGTTCTGCATACGATTCTGAAATATGCCGGTGCGGCCTATCTGGTTTATCTCGCTTTTATGATCGCGATGTCGGCACCTGCGGATACCAAGGAAGGCGAGGAGGGCAGGCCGATGACGTTCATCGGTGCGGCACTTTTTCAATGGGTCAAC
>JBBRGE010000260.1:0-4041 GCA_038241045.1 Hyphomicrobiales bacterium
AGGACAATCCAAAGTTGACCGGCGCGCGCGGCGAAGCGTTGCGCTGCTTATTATATCTCTATGAGCGCGACGAAGCGTTGCCGCTGATCGGGGCGGGTTAATCCACCTTCGCGGGCGTTGGCGGCGCATTGGCAACTCGCGCCGCATTGGCCATCTCGGCCAGCGCGTTGACCTTCTTCTGCGCATCGCCGCCGGGCTGTACCACGCCCGCCGACATGATAAGGGTCGCGGCGTCCTCGGCGTTCATGTCGATTTCGATGAGTTTCGATTTCGGCACGTAGAAGAAAAATCCCGTCGTCGGGTTCGGCGCGCACGGCAGGAACACCGAGATGAAGTCTTCCTGACCTGGCAGCTTGGCGGCGATCTCCACGCTCGGGTCTTGCGAAATCAGCACAATCGACCACATGCCGGGCGACGGAAATTCCACGAGCCCGACTTTGCGGAAGCTCGATCCTTTACCCGAAAACAAAGTCTCGAACACTTGCTTGAGGCCGCGATAAATCGCGCGCACCACCGGCATCCGTCCGAGCAGCGCTTCACCGAGATCGACCAGCGTGCGGCCAATTAAATTGGCGGTGAGAAATCCCAAAAATGTCAGCGCGAAAACCGCAACAACTAAACCCGACCCCGGCAGCCCGAACGGCAGATAGGTTTCGGGACGATACGCGATCGGCACGAAAGGTCGCACGATGCCGTCAACCCAGGTGACGAACCACCACGTCAGATAAAACGTGATCGCGATGGGGCCAGCCACGACCAAGCCCGTGAGGAAATAATAGCGCAGCCGCGCCATCAGCCCGCGCGGGGCTTTCGGCGGCGCGTCTCCGGGGATCAGAGTGGGTGTTGGTTCGTTCATCGTCTCTCGGAGGCCGTTCGATTCAATCTGCGCGCAGCATCGCAAATCGGTGTGACATCAATGTAGCAGATTTTCGCCAGCGCCAGCAGATTCCTCTGCGACCGTTCGTCTACTCGACGGTCACGGACTTGGCCAGGTTCCGCGGCTGATCGACATCCGTACCCATGACAACGGCGGTATGATACGCCAGCAATTGAACGGGAATGGCGTAGACCAGCGGCGTCACCGTCGCGGGGCAATCCGGAAGAATGATGGTGGTGAGATGCTCCATCGCCGCCTCCGCTGCGCCGCGCGCATCGGTCATCAGGATGATGTGTCCGCCCCGCGCCGCAACTTCCTGCATATTTGAGACAGTTTTCTCGAACACGCGGTCATAAGGCGCAATTACCACGACTGGCATTTTCTCGTCGATCAGCGCAATGGGGCCGTGCTTCAATTCGCCGGCTGCATAACCCTCGGCGTGAATGTAGGAGATTTCCTTGAGCTTGAGCGCGCCTTCGAGCGCCAGCGGATACGACGTGCCGCGGCCGAGATACAGCACGTCCTGCGACTTGGCGATGTCGCGCGCGAGCTTCTCGATTTGCGGCTCAAGCGCCAGCGCCTCTGTCATCAGGCGCGGCACCTCGACCAGACCGTGGACGAGCTTGACTTCATCGTCGGCGGATAGTTCGCCGCGCGCTTTGCCCGCAGCGATCGCCAGCACGGCGAGCGTCATCAACTGACAGGTAAAGGCCTTGGTGGATGCCACGCCGATTTCCGGCCCTGCCAGTGTCGGCAAAACCGTTTCGCTTTCGCGCGCGATGGTCGATGACGGCACGTTGACGACGGAGAGCGTGTGTAACCCTTGCGACTTCGCGTAACGCAACGCTGCCAGCGTGTCGGCGGTCTCGCCCGATTGCGAAATGAAGATCGCCAGATCGCCCTTTCGTAAAGGCGCTTCGCGATAGCGAAACTCCGAGGCCACATCGAGTTCAACCGGCAAACGTGCAAGACGCTCGAACCAGTATTTGGCGACGAAGCCCGCGTAGCTCGCGGTGCCGCAGGCCGTGATCGCGACGCGTTGAATATCCTTGAAGTCGAACGGCAGCTTGAGCGGAATGGCGACACGCTCGGACGCCATGTCAACGTAATGCGCCAGCGTGTGGCCGACGACCTCTGGCTGTTCGTGAATTTCCTTCGCCATAAAATGGCGGTAGTTGGCTTTGTCCACCAGAGATGTCGCGGCGTTGTGCTTGACGATCTCTCGCGCGATGACGGCGTTGTGCTCGTCATAGACTTCCGCGCCGTTGCGCGTCAGCGCAACCCAGTCGCCATCTTCGAGATAGCTGATGGTGTCGGTGAACGGGCCGAGTGCAATTGCATCCGAGCCGAGATACATTTCGCCGTCGCCATAGCCGACCGCGAGCGGCGAGCCCTTGCGGGCGCCGATCATCAAATTGTCTTCGCCCTTGAAAATGAAAGCGAGCGCAAATGCGCCGTGAAGTTGCGGCAGCGTTGCCTTCACGGCCTCGACCGGCGTCAAGCCTTTGGCGAGGTAGGACGACACAAGATGCGCCACAACTTCGGTGTCAGTCTCGCTGCTGAACTTCGCGCCGCTTTTTTCCAACTGCGCGCGCAGATCGCGGAAATTCTCGATGATGCCGTTGTGGACGACGGCGACGGTGTCGGTCGCATGCGGGTGCGCGTTGGATTCCGTCGGTTTGCCGTGCGTCGCCCAGCGCGTATGTCCGATGCCGATACGGCCTTCCAGCGGCGACGACTTCAAAACTGCTTCGAGATTTTTCAGCTTGCCTTTGGCGCGGCGGCGATCGAGATCGGCGCCTTCGAGCGTGGCGACGCCTGCGGAATCGTAACCGCGATACTCAAGCCGCTTGAGCGAATCCACCAGTTGATCCGCAACCGGGCCGCGTCCCAAAATGCCTACAATGCCGCACATAAAATTCGTGATCCCCGGCCCGCCTCAATGCGGCCATTCCTAGCGAAGTTTAGCACAATCCCGCCTCACCATTTATTGCCGATTGCGACAGGGTAAACCGTTAACGCAATTGCGCAGGGTATTCAGACTTTCGGCTTCCTGCCGCGCAGCTTCATGTCGCGAAACCGCTTGGCCCAGCCCTGCCGGATGGTTTGCTCGCCCCGTTCGACCGCAAGAGCATCCTCCGGAACGTCGCGGGAAATCACGGAGCCCGATCCCACATAGGCACCGGCAGCGATTTTGACAGGTGCGACCAGCGACGCGTTCGAGCCGACAAAAGCGCCCGCCCCGATCTCGGTGCGGTGTTTGTCGAAGCCGTCATAGTTGCAGGTAATGGTCCCTGCTCCGATGTTGGCACCCTCGCCGACATGCGCGTCGCCGATGTAAGTGAGATGATTGGCCTTCGCGCCGGCCTCGAGAGTAGCAGCTTTCACCTCGACGAAGTTGCCGATGCGAGTATCGTCGCCGAGCACCGTGCCGGGACGCAGCCGCGCGTAGGGCCCGACGGAGGCGTTCTTGCCAATCGACGCGCCGACGATATTCGAGAACGAATGGATCACTGCGCCGTCGGCAATCGAGACGCCCTCGCCAAACACGACGAACGGCTCGATCGTCACATCGCGCCCGAACGTTGTATCGGCCGCGAGGAACACCGTCTCGGGCGCCGTCATCGTCACGCCGGCGTCCATCGCCGCCTTGCGCAATTTGTCCTGCATCACCTGTTCGGCCTCGGCAAGTTGCGATTTCGTGTTGATCCCGCGCACTTCATCCTCATTCGTTTCAATCACAACGGCGCGCCGCCCGAGTTCGCCCACGATAGCAACCGCATCGGTCAGATAATACTCGCCCTTGCTATTGCCATTGCCGATACGGTCGAGAATCTGCAGCGCAGTCTTGCCGTCCATCGCCATGACACCGGCATTGCAGAGCGTGACCTTGCGTTCGTCCTCCGACGCATCGCCATGCTCGCGGATTGCAACGAGCCTGTCGCCTTCGACCAGCAAGCGTCCATAGCCGGTAGGATCTTTGGCGCGAAAGCCGAGCACCACTAGAGTTGCACCGTCCCGCAACGGCGCACGCAACCGTTCTAATGTCGAAGCATCGATCAGAGGCGTGTCGCCGAACACGATCAGCAAATCATCAGCGACTTTTGCGATCGCGTCGCGCGCGGCCAGCACCGCATGCGCTGTGCCCAATCGTTCTCGTTGAA